>JABHNK010000054.1 GCA_018694295.1 Waddliaceae bacterium | reverse complement strand
GGCTTTTTTGTCTTTTGGGAGCTTGGGGGTCTGGGGGAAAATCCCCCAGCCAGATTGTTTTCTTTCTCCGTGTCCTCTGTGTTCTCTGTGGTAGAATGTCCTATTCCGAACTTTTTATGGGGTTTCATCTTCGCAAGTTCCATCATCTATTTACTCACCTTTGAACCATAGTGCTTTACCACGATTGATATTCTTTCATTATTATTTCGGCAGCGATTTCGGTGTCGTGGATATCGACGTCGAGCCATGCGAATCCTGGCTCTCGACGGAACCATGTAAACTGTCTTTTTGCATAACGTCGTGAAGCTTGTTTAAATTCTTCGACGAATTTGTCGTAATCTTCTTTGGTACGTTCGCTATCGAGGTATTTTAGGCACTGCCGGTATCCTATTGCCTGCGAGGCAGAAGAATTTTTTCTAAGGCCTTTGACATCTAGGGCTATTACTTCTTCGACGAAGCCTGCTTCGAGCATAGCGTCACAACGCGCGTTGATACGCTCGTACAGTATCTCTCTTGGTCTGTGGATGAACCAGTTGTGGAACTTGTAGTCGGGAAGCAGTGGTCGCTCTTTCCATGGCAAAGCACTTACCTTTTCTCCTGTAGCGGAGAGTATCTCTAGCGAGCGCAGTATTTTCTGTCTGTCGTTACATGTTATCGTTGCTGCATAGTCGGGGTCTTGGGATTTCAGGCGTTCATACATCGCTTCTATGCCGATATCTTCCATCTCATCGGAGAGTTTAGCGCGCAGCTCTTCATTGGCGGGAGGTCCTGCTGGTGGTCCGTGGAGGAAAACGTGCAGGTAAAATCCTGCGCCTCCGACGACGATAGGCACGCGATCGCGCGATAATATGTTATCGCATGCTCTGCGTGCTTCTTCGAAAAAGTCTACTACTGTTAGTGGATCATCGACATGTCGTATATCGATAAGGTGATGAGGGATGCGTTGTCGTTCTTCGACGGTAGCTTTAGCGGTACCGACATCCATACCACGATATGCTTGCATGGAGTCGGCAGAGACGATCTCGCCTCCTAGCTTCTCGGCTACGAAGAGTGAGAGTTCTGTTTTACCACAACATGTCGGCCCTGCTATAACGATAATAGGGCGTGCTTTATAGGTAAATTCCGTAGAGCTCTTCTGCTCTTGGTAGCGCCCGATATTGAGGAGAATCTCATCGATTTCCCCCTGTTTAAACATTGCTTCTACATCACCCACGACAACATCCTATCGTTGGATTTTATTCAAATACCTTTAATGCTTCGTCTTCGCTGGCTTGTATATTGAGGATATGATCGAATCCTGCCATCTTTATAACGTCCATAACCATATCTGAAAGGCAGCATACAACAATATTGCCTTCGAGGCTTTTTAGTCTCTTCGTCGAGGACAGTAGAAGTCTCATCCCTGCGCTACTAAGGTATGCTACGCCGGAGAAATTCAATACGATCTTGCGGTTTCCGGCATCGATAAATTCGAAAACGCTTTTCTCTATTATTGGTGATGATGCAGCGTCAAGTCTTCCTCCTACATTCAATACAAGGACCTCGCCTTTCTTTTCGTCAACAACTGTTACGTCATTATCCATCTATATTACCTCTCTTTGTTTTAAAAACTATTATCTTTCACCTCATTATGCCTATGCCAACAAAAACTACAAGAGCGAAATCAATGCTCAATGCTCAATGATCAATGAAAAAGCTCCGAACTTTTTACAAAAAAACGCCCTACCACGGTATACGTAATAAGGCGTAAACTTCGGAGAAGGTTGCTTGCGAAGATTATTCTTCTTCTTTTTTCTCTTCTTCGGCTTCAGGAGCTTCTGTCGTCTCTTCTACTGCTTCTACTTCTGCAGCTTCTGTTACTTCTTCGGATTCAGTAGCTTCTGTTGTTTCTTCTGCTACTTCAGTAACTTCTGCTACTTCAGCTACTTCAGCTACTTCAGCTACAGGAACTTCTTCAGCTACTTCTGTAGATTCTTCTCTTTTAGCTCTTCTTCGTTCTTTATCTTCGATAATTTCTACTCGTGAGCGGAGTTCCATCTTAGCTGCTATCGTTCCGACGAGGACGCGTATAGCGTTGATGGTACGGCCCTTGCGGCCTACGAGCTTGCCAATATCGTCAGGATTAACGCGTATTTCTATAAGGATATCGCGTTGTCCTTTGAGGCTTTTTACTTCGACGCTATCGCTGTCATCGACAAGATTTTTTACAATATATTCAACAAACTGTTCCATAATTCTCCATGTGTGTTAATCGGTTAACCTAATGATTATACGCTATCAAAAAGCGAACAGCATCGTACCATTACTGCAATATTTTCATCAAGATTAAAATTTTTATTTTATCGCATCTTTTCTATTTTTTGAAACGTAGCATAACTTTTATCATGTTGAAGTTAAGTCGAAAAATGTATATTCTATATTGTGAAATAACATATGGAGGCGATGCTATGCTTTGCAAGAATGCAAATGATGTAAAAAATATTGTAAAAAAGAGAAATATCAAGTTCATCCAATTTTGGTTCACCGATATTCTTGGTGTTTTGAAGAGTTTTTCCATTACTCCTGACGAGCTAGAAGAAGGTCTTACTGAAGGTATGGGTTTCGACGGTTCATCTATTGAGGGTTTTGCTCGTATTGAAGAAAGCGATATGATAGCGATGCCTGACCCCACGACTTTTCAGATTATCCCTTGGGACAACAGCGGAAATACTGTTGCGTATATGTTTTGTGACATCTTACGTCCTGACGGTTCTCCTTATGAGGGCGATTGCAGATATATTTTCAAGAAAGCCCTAAAGAAGGCTGCTGACCGGGGATACACTTTTTATACTGGCCCTGAGCTTGAATATTTTTATTTCAAAGACAGCAGCGGTGTTGAGCCTCTTGATAAGGCGGGGTATTTTGATTCGCAGTCTGCAGATTTTGGCGAGGGTCTCCGTGAGAAGACAATTTCCGCTCTACAGTCTATGGGTATTCAGGTGGAATACAGTCATCATGAGGTTGCTCCTAGCCAGCATGAGATTGACTTGCGTTATAAGGAAGGCTTGCTTATGGCCGACACCACCATGACATATCGTATGGTTGTGAAGGAGATCGCCCGTCAGAACGGTGTATATGCTACTTTTATGCCGAAGCCAATTTTCGGTGAGAACGGCAATGGCATGCATGTACATCAATCACTTTTTAAGGGGGCGAAGAACGCGTTCTACGACCATGACGACGAGTATCATCTTTCTGATACTGCCAGGCATTATATTGCTGGTCTTCTAAGGCATGCTCCAGAGATAACAGCTATCACGAACCAGTGGGTCAACTCTTATAAGCGCCTTGTTCCTGGTTATGAAGCTCCTGTTTATGTTTCGTGGGCGAGGCGAAACAGGTCTACCTTGGTAAGGGTGCCTTTATACAAGCCTGACAAGGAAACTGCTACGAGGGTAGAGTTCCGTTCTCCTGACCCTGCGTGCAACCCATATCTTGCTTTTGCTGTGATGTTGGGGGCAGGGATGAAGGGCATAGATGAGAAGTACGAGCTTCCTGAGCCTGTTGAGCGCAACATTTTTACGATGAATCCTAGCGAGCATGAAGAACACAATATCACAAATCTTCCGGACAGTCTTTATGCTGCCATCAAGGAGACGGAGAAAAGTTCTTTGGTTAAAGAGATTTTGGGAGAGCATATTTTCAACAAATTCCTTGAGAACAAGAACATCGAATGGGATCGTTACAGCACCCATGTCAGCAAGTTTGAGCTCGAAAATTCTCTTCCTAGATTATAAAAAAACTAGCGTTTAGCGGATAGAAAAAGGATCGGATTTTTCTACCACGGAGCCACGGAGGTCACGGAGAACAAAAGTTCAAAGAAGAAAAATGGTTGGTGCTCTAGGGGTGAAACCCCTAGCCAGTCCTATTTCTCTCTGTGTTCTCCGTGTCTCCGTGATAAAAAATTCCTATTCCAAAATTCTACTGTTCTATACGCTTTAAGCTATAGTTCTCCGATGTGCCTATTTCTCTAGAAAAAATCTGATAACACGTAAGGTCTGTTATCTATAAATAATCGTTGAGGAGTCATTATGGAAAAGAATCGAGTATATCAGATAATGTCGTTAGACGAAGTCAACGTCGACGCCCTTCCCGAAAACTCTTGTATCGCTTTAGACCTCGACAGCACTGTCATCGAGACGAAATCTCATATTGGCAGTGAAGAATGGGAGATGCATCTATATCGGTCGTATTTGTCACAAGGTTTTTCCGACGCCGCCGCTTTGCGCCTTGCGTGTAAGGCGTGGGGGATATTGCAGCATAAGGTTGACGTCAAAGCCGTCGAAGAGCATGCCCCTGACACCATATACCGATGGAGAGAAAAACATGACGTCATAGGATTGACGGCGCGTTGTCATGAGCTAAAGGAGGCAACACATCGTCAGCTTTGCAGTGTCGGGATCGACTTCTCTTTCGGCGACGTCGAGAAAAATGTCCACGAAATGCCTAGAGCAGACTTCTATCGTGGCGTATTATATTGTGGTGACTGCGACAAAGGCACGGCTTTTCGGAGGTTTTTGGAGACAAGTGAGCTGCGATATCCTCATATTGCTTTTGTCGACGACAAAGCTTCGAACCTTTCTATCTTGGAAACGATCTTTGCTCCTCATTTCACCGGCTATCATTTTACCGGTTGCGAGCACAAAAAAGCCCTCTTCAACATATCCACGGCGGACATAGAGCTTCTAAAGCTATGCAATGAAGATGTCGCCTTCTCCGAAGAGATTAAAGAGCTTTTTTCCTCTCGTTAACTATTAGCTAGCAAATCGTATGCTTCTTTGAGCTGTAAAAAGGCTTCTTCGCTCCCGCCTGACTTGTCGGGGTGGCATTTACCAGCACGACGACGATAGGCCGTTCTTATTTCTCTCGCTGTCGTGCCTTCTTCTACACCTAAGATCTCCAGCGCCGTCTCTCGAGACATTGTCTCCTCTTGAGGTTCTTCATCAACGGGTGAATCGGGAACCCAGCTTCTTTTGCATTTTTCAAACACCCCGGAGCATTTGCTAATCTTTGTCAATATTGTCCTAAAAAAGTTGTTCGAAACTTCATCACGAATGGTTTCCGCTTCTTCTGGCGAGGCCGCTTTGAGCCTGCTGACGTAATATTCAAAATCATACATATCTTTGATATTACAAAGCGCGCTGGTTACAGGGTCAAAGTGCTTGAGAATTCTCTCTATATCACGAAAATTAGGCAGGAGAACTCCTTCGTACTCTTTATAATAATAATCCTGCTGAAATTCAGCGACTTGCTTATACATAGAGTCTATACTCTCCTTTATAATACCACGAGAGTCATATTGCTTCTGTAGTTGTTCTGTGGCCCTCTTTATCTCCTGCCGCAGATCATCAAAAACCTTCAGTCTTGTTTCTAGGCGGCTGTTTTTGTCTTCTGACTCTTCAGCGGGAAGGGCCGGCATTGTACCTTCAGGAATATTACCGAGTTGTTGCAACAGCCTTAATTTTTCTTGCTGTTGTGGAATTACTATCGTTGCAATCTTATCGGAAAGGACATCTCCGACTTCTGAAAATGCTTCACGGCACTTTCCCTCAAGTCTCACCGCTTTTTCATAGTCACGTACTACCCTACGGCGGTCAGATATGTTTCTGATACTACTTATCTCGTAATAAATATCATGTATTATCTTAGATGCATCCACTTTTGAAACATTGTCGCTTTCTTGGGAAGAAGTCGCGACAACTATTGATTTGTCGTCTGAAATGGTCTCTTCAACATCTATGATAATTTTAGCGTCTCGAAGCAGAGAACGCATCGTTTCTAAGTCTTCTGCCAATAGCGATAAATTTTTATCGCCGGCGATAACTTCGGCGAGTTTTTCTACCTTAACTTGTGTCTGTGATATTTTCTTATAAGCTCTCACTCCAGTTTTTGGAGCCAAAATGCCCATAAAATTTGAGAGGGCGATAAAAAATCGACAAACAACGACGCCTATCACTTCAAACACATCGGCCGAAAGGTGTCGTACGTTGCTTAAAAGTTTCATGCCAGCCTCGGAAGCTTGTGGTAAAGCCATACGCTGAGGTAAACGTTTATTTGATATTTTAGAGACGGGCGACAAAATCATCGTCCCTAATGAAGCTGCGGTTTTAATGACACGCTTGGCCAAGAAAACAGAGCGCAATGCTGGATCACAAATGGCAGAAACTAAATTCAGAATTCCATATTCAAACATAAAATCCATTGTCGACTTTTCTAAGTACTCATTTTTTGCAAAAAACAAGCCGTCTACTGTCTCCTTCTCTAGCACCATCCTTCCAGAGCTTATTGACGTTTTCTGCACCCCAGGAGAGAAATATTTCAATCCTCCTGCTATTTCATGTTCAAGCTTTCTACCGATATCTTTTATAAAACCTGTCATAATAATATTGCCCCCTAAAATTATAAAGCATTATTTTAACACGCTTTATATTAATAATCAACAACTTATATCAAATTATTTATGATAACGCATCTTCTCCAAAGAGGTCAGAGAGTTTCTTCCATCCATTTGAGGTATTTTTTGTTACCGTCGGTGATATCGATGCGTAGGATTTGCGGGGTGTCGTACGAGCTTTTTTCTTCGATGATATCGCGAACTTTTTCCCAGTGTTTTGATGTGGTTTTCATGACGACTTTCACTTCGTCGTCGTGGCACATTTTCCCTTCCCAGAGGTATATTGACTCGACTTTAGGGATTATTGTCGTGCAGGCGACATAGTGATTTTCTACGAGATCTGACGCGATACTTCGCGCTTCTTCGATATTTGCGCACGTCCATATTATCTGTATATATTTCATATTATTATTGTTACATTCCTTTAAAAAACGCGAGTTGCGGCACGCGCATATCGATGATGGCAACGTTTTCCTCGGAGAGGGTTTCGCGTAGCAGCATATAGTTTTGTATTTGTTGTTGATATTCTTCGCTGGTGAGCCGCAATAGTCTTTCTGATCCCGATTCATGGAGCGTTACAACGATTTCGCGTTTTCCGTAGCTAGTGTTATATGCGTTAGAGGTGTCTATGCATAGGACGGCGAAGATGCCTTCTAGATGGTATGGCATGAGGATTTTTTGTATGTCGATGGCGAGCGGCACTGTTTTCATTGTAAGGGGTTTTTTCCAGGAGAATTTTTCTTCGTCGTCGATGCCAAGGTATATCTTCGGCAGTTTTTTTGCCGTATAGTATGGTGTTATTGGGAATGGGGTGCATTCGTCGTCGATGGCGGTGTTTTCTACGTCGGCGAGGAGCGCGTATGGTGTATACATGGTATATTCTACGAAGAGCGTTTCGGTGAATTCTTTGGTGACGCGAGCCTCTTTTATCGCTGGGCTATTCATGAGGGCTTCTTCGGCTTTTTCTGTGTCTAAGGCATATATATTCGTTACTATGTCGGAAGATATCCCCAAACATTCTGCGAGGTATTGTGTCGGGAGGTCTTCGTTGGTGGTACTTTTTTGTTGTATCGTCGTTATCGCATAGCGTGGGTTTGTGCTATTTTTCTTGGCGTTATAGAGGTAATACGACCACCATGCTGCTGTCATCCCTGATATTGCTATCGTAGCGATAACGATGACGAGCAGCGCCTGTGCGAGAGGTATTTTTTCTTTCAGATATGACATTCTACAGGTATATCTTGTAATGTTTTTAATGTCTCATCGCCGGCATATGTTATATCTCCGGCGCCGAGGGTTACGATGGTATCACCATCGGATAGCAGTAGTGTTATTTTTTCTGCGAGGCTTTCTCTTGTTAAGAGGTGTATTGGCACTGTGGAGTTATTTTGTATTTTTTGTGCTATAGCCTCTGACGTTATACCTTCGACGGGTTTTTCTCCTGCGCTATATATTTCTGTCATTATCACTTTATCGGCGGCGTCGAAGGTGTCGGTGAAGAAGTGTAGCGTTTCGTTTATCCTGGAATATCTATGTGGCTGATATACTGCTATGAGAGGTTTCGTTCCGAGGGCTTTCTTCATAGCACATAGCGTAGCTTTTATCTCGTCTGGGTGGTGTGCGTAGTCGTCGTAGACGTCGACGCCGGCAGCGGTGCCTTTATATTCGCATCGGCGTGCCACTCCTTTGAATGTTTCGAAAGCTTTACGTATCGTAGCGTCGTTTATTCCGAGGTCTAGTGCCATGGCGAATATTGCCATGGCATTGCGGGCGTTATGTTTCCCTGCTTGTGGTAGCATGATGTTGTGATATTCTTTGCCGTCGATAGTGATATCGAAGGTACTTTCCCATCCATTTTGCTTGTAGTTGCTGCCTTTTATATGTGCGTCGTTGTCGAAGGCGTATGTTATTCCGGAGATTCCGAGGCTTCTCAGGCGTTCGTCGTCGTTGCTATAGTATAAATTTTGTGACTTTGACACTTTCCCTGCGAAAGTTATGAAGGCCTCGTCGAGAGCGTCTTGTGAGGAGTAATTTATAAGGTGATCGCCAGCACCTATGTTTGTGATGATGGCGGCATGAGGGGAATATTTCACGAAAGAGCCATCGCTTTCGTCGGCTTCAGCGACGAAATATTCTCCATCACCGGCGTCGCTATTAGTCCCTGTGTTTAGTAGTATGCCACCGACGGCATAGCTCGGAGAGCATTGTGCTGTGATAAGGACGTGTGTTAACAGTGCCGAGTTTGTCGTCTTACCGTGTGTTCCTGCTACGGCGAGGGTCTTATATCCTTTCATAAGCTTCAGGAGCATATCTGAGCGGTGCATTATGGTATATTTTTTATCTATAGCGGCCTTGTATTCTGGGTTGTCGTCTTTTACTGCGGTGCTATATACCACGGAAGCGTTATCGGGAAGTGCCGAGGCGTTGTGTCCTACTGATATCGTTGCGCCACGATCTTCTAGAGTGTTTGTTATGGCGTTTTTTTTGACATCGCTACCGGTAACGTTATACCCTTGTTTTATCAATATCTTCGCAAGGGCGCTCATCCCTATGCCTCCGACGCCGATGAGGTGAATATTTTCACCTTTTATCTTCTTCACGGTGTCTTCTACAACATCAGCGAGGTCTTTACGACGATCTTTTTCTTTGAAGGCGGCGATGTTATCTCTCATGAAGCTTTTAATAATTATAGTGTTGCGCATTGCTTCTTCGAGGGCGTTGGGGGTGCATTGTTCTTCGTAAAGCGTCATCGCCCCTCCGACGGTCTCTGCCATAAAGCGTGCATTAGAGTCTTGGTGTTTATCGAGGGCGTATGGGTATGGTATCAAGATGCCGGGAACCTCGAAGGCTTCTTGTTCTGCTAGTGTCGTTGCTCCTGCTCGTGCTATGAAGATATCGGCGACCTGCCACGCGAGGTTCATCTTTTTTTCGAAAGTTTTTACACACGAAGGGATATGTCTTTCTTTGTAGAATGTCTGGTATTCTTCAGGTTTTGATGTTTTACCGACGAAGTGCAGAACCTGTATGTCTTCGACGTGTGTCATTGCTTCTATAGCGACGCGGAATTTATCGTTTATCGCTTTGGCGCCCTGCGACCCTCCGAAGACGAGTATCGTCGTTTTATCATTTTCTAGTCCGAAGTATTGATATCCTTTTGTTCTCTCTTCTTCGCTGCGTTGGCACCCTTGGCGTAGTGGCATCTTAACAGCCGTTGTAGCGCCCTGAAGTCGTCCCATGATATCGCCGAGGGTTATCGCTGTGACGACGGAATATTTTGAGAAGAGCCTATTGACCCTTCCTGGGATGCTATTGCTTTCGTATAACATCACTGGAATTTTTAGTAGTTGTGCTGCTGCTAGTGCTGGGAAAGAGTGGTGGCTTCCGAATCCTATGACGATATCTGGCTTGAAGTCTCTAAGGATTTTCTTGCTCTGTATAATACCTTTTGTGATCTTATATGCGCATTTAAGCAGTGCCTTTATTGAAAGGGGGCTATAAGACACTTCTTTATAGTTTATATGTTCTGCTGTGAAGAAGTCGTTGTCGGCAAGCCCACCACCGACGAAGAGAATTTCGTTCGTTGCGTCTCGGCTTACAAGGTCACTGGCGAGCGCCTGTGCGGGGAAGATATGCCCTCCGGTCCCTCCTACTGCGAATAGAATTTTCGTCATGGAAATATTCCCTTTTTTCAATGATCAATGTTCAATGATCAATGATCAATGATGATTTATATCCTATATTGAGAAGGATGCCTATAACGGCGATATTTGTCATCAACGAAGTGCCTCCCTGGCTGAAGAACGGGAGGTTAAGTCCTGTACTTGGCAGGAGCCCTGAGACGACTCCGAGGTTAAGAAATGCTTGGAATGCTATTAGGAATGTTATCGTCAGGGCAAGCAGCGCTGCTTCTTTATCTTTGGCGTTTGCGGCGATATGTATCCCTAGGTATGCCATTATGGTATATAGTGTTATTATTGCGACGATCCCTACGAATCCGAACTCTTCGGCGTAGATAGCGGCGATGTAGTCGTTTTGTGCTTCTGGGAGGTAGTTAAGTTTCTGTAAGCTGTTGCCGGGACCTACACCAAACAACCGTCCTGACCCTGTCGCTATTCTCGCCTGGTATGGCTGGTGTCCTCTTCCAAGGATATCGAGTTCTGGATTGAGGTATACCTTTATCCTTCCTGAGACATAAGGCATGGTGTAGAATGCCGTGATACTTAGTGCTATGGCTGCCAGTGCTGGTATCGCCCAGTATCGTGCTTTCATCTTCGTAGCGAAGAAAAGCATCATCATCGTAAGTCCTATTATCCCTGTAGTTCCGTTATCGGGCTCTAGCATTATAAGCATTACTGGTGCTGCCAATATCGCCATTATTTTTACGAAGCCTTTCAATGATATTGTCTCTGGTGACACTGACTTCATAGCATATATGTAGTACATAGGGACGAGGAACTTCACGAACTCCGAGGGCTGTATTGTATAGCCTCCTAATCCTATCCATCGGTATGCACCGTTACGCATCTGCCCTATTCCTGGGACGAATGTTAGCGCTAGCAGTATGGTGAAGATGATTAGCAGTGGAAGGCTTAACTTCAGGATGTTCTCATATCCGATATGCCATAATGCTATTGCGAAGGCGATGCCTAGTGCTGCATATATCGCCTGTCGCATCACAGATTTGTATGTATCTTCTCCTGCGGCGAAGTCATCGAGGATCTCCGCCGAAGAGGTATTGAACACCATGATAAGTCCTATAGCGAAGACTATTGTCACGGTGATAATGAGCAGTAACCGGCACTGGCGCATTGTCATCATTTCACCAGCAGCTTATCTCCGGGCTTAAGACGCCGTGCTGACGATTCATCGAGGTCGTTAAGTTCCAGCAGTTCGTTTAGCGGCATTTTATGTCTCATAGCGATAAGCCATGGGTTGTCGCCACTGCGTACTATATAGTAATCTACGGTATCGTAATCGTCGGAGGTTTCGTTGTCGTTGGCTTTTACTGGTTCTTCTTTTGCTACGGGGACTTTAAGGACCTGTCCTATCTTCAACTCTGTGCTCTTTAAGCCATTAAGGTTTATTATCTCATCGACGGTAGTGCCATTCATCCGTGCGACACGGTCGAGGTAGTCACCGGTTTTCACTGTGATGCTGACATATTTTTCGCCATCGGCATCAGCGGTGTTGGCTTCTTTCGGTGTCGTAGGCGCTATAGTATCGGCTATTGCTATGGCGTCTAGGGCTTTATCGACGTCATCGACGACGATATGTCGTTCTGTCCCTTTATCGTTGGAAACTTTTGTAAGCATCTCTTCGACCTGTGGTATAGGGTCTTTGCTCATGCTTATTTCCTGTTCTCCTGTATTTTTCGCTGTAGCGAACAGTAATATTAGCAGTCCTACATTTATCACTACTGCAAAAAGTATAACATCTCTACGACTCATAGCCTTTTCTCCTCAAGCTCAAGAACACATTTTCTAAACTCTTTCCCACGGTGTTCATAATTTTCGAACATATCGAAACTTGCGCACCCTGGCGATAATATAACGCTGTCGCCATCTTTTGCGACGTCTTGTGCCGCTATTACGGCGCCTTTCATACTTCTTTCTATTGCTACGGGGATAGTTTTGGAGACTTTATCGTATATCGTCTCTGCTGCTTCTCCTATAGCCACAACGTTTTTAACTTTACCATATAATGCTTCGCCCCACAACTCGAACGGCGATGCTTTATCTTGTCCTCCTACGATGAGGACTACGTCACCATCGACACTATCGACGGCGGCGACGACAGCGGCGACGTTTGTGCCTTTGCTGTCGTTATAGTATGTCACTCCGCCGAGCACCCTTACCTGTTCTACACGGTGTGGTGGCTTGACGAAGGTCTCGAGTCCACGGAAGAATTCTTCTTCTGTGACGCCGAGGTTTTTACAGAGAACGAATGCTGCTGCGATGTTCTCTTTATCATGTGCTGCCTTCATTCTATACCGTACTGGGACAATGTATTCAATGTTTTCATTAAAAATTATCTTATTTTCTTCCGTCATGGCGAAAGTATGGGCTTCCACGCTATAATTTTGTAGTACCTTTTTAGTGGCATACAATGGTGCTCCTGTCTTCATACAAGAGGATATTTTCATCTTTGCAGCGGCGTAGTCTTCGAAGGAGTCGTACCTATCGAGGTGGTCGGCGGTGATGTTTAGGATTATAGCGGCGTCGAGGGACTCCGTCGACATTGTTTCTAGTTGGTATGAGCTAAGCTCTGCTACGACGATGCCATTATATCCTTTTAGGACATAGTTTATCAGGGGTTCACCGACGTTGCCTAGGGCGTGTGCTTTCTTTCCGCAAGCGTTGAGGATATGCGTCACCATAAGCGTCACTGTCGTCTTTCCATTGGTTCCTGTTATACCGACGATGGTGGCGTCGATGTTACGCATGGCAAGCTCTGCTTCTCCAACGACCTCGATACCGCGTTGCTGTGCCTCGCATATAAGACTGTGGTTTGAAGGGACTCCTGGCGACACTATTACGATGTCGACGTTGGGAAGTGGTTCTGTGTCGAGGATTTTAGCCGCGTCGAGATCACATTGGCTGATGACGTCGGTATTATCAGCGACGATGACGTTAGCTTTTTTGTTTATGAGGTACTGTGCTGCTGCCGTACCGCTTTTCCCTAGTCCCAAGACGAGAGCTTCCATAGCATTATTTCTCCTTATTGAAATTTCAGCGTCGCTATCCCTATGACAGCGAAGAGGAAGCTTATTATCCAGAACCTCAGGACTACTTTTGTTTCGGGCCAACCTTTATATTCGAAGTGGTGGTGTATTGGTGCGCATAGGAATACACGTTTCTTGTTGCGGAGCTTATAGCTTGCGACTTGTATTATCACCGACAGTGCTTCTATGACGAACATCGCTCCTATTATTGCTAGCAGGAACTCTCTTCTAAGCAGTACTGCTGACACTCCTATTATTCCGCCGAACGTCAGGGACCCTATATCTCCCATAAAAACTTGTGCTGGGTATCCGTTATACCATAGGAATCCAAGGCATGCTCCTGCGAAAGAGCATAGGTATATTGCTATCTCGCCACTGCCCTCGATATATAGGATGTTTAGGTACCTGGCGATATCCGTATTATTGGCGACGAAAGCTACGAAGGCGAGGCCTACGGCCACGAAGAAAAGACATCCTATCGCAAGGCCATCGAGTCCATCTGTGAGGTTTACGGCGTTAGACGTCCCTGCGATGACGAAGATAAAGAAGATAACAAGCAGTGCCAGGCCTGCTCCTGCGAAGGTGATAACGTGATTTTTGAAGAAAGGGATATACAGGCGTGAGACATACTCTTGTGTCGATAGTGTTACATTCTCTATTGCAGCTTCTGCGTCATCATTATACACAGCGACATGTTCTCTAGCGGTAGGTGGCGAAAACCAGTCGCCGACGTGTACAGATTCTGTTACGGCGGGGACGAGCAGGTATCCAGAAAATATTACTACGAAGATCGCCTGTAAGAAGAACTTTTTCTTAGAAGAAAGCCCTCGGGGATTTTTATATTTCAGCTTTAGGAAGTCGTCGTAGCCTCCTACAGCGCCTAGGTATATCGTCGTAACGAGAAGCACTAGCGTGAAAGCATTTGTGATATTCATCCACAGCAGCAGAGACACAATCATAACGGCTATGATAAGAACGCCTCCCATCGTCGGGGTGTTTTCCTTCTTTTTATGTAGCTCGCCAAGAAGCGGGCATTCTTCTTTACGTATCTTCTGTCCTATTTTACATTCGTATAATTTCCTGATAAACCATGGTCCCAGGAATATTGACAAAAGCATCGACGTCACTGCTGCCAGCATCATCCTCGTGGAATAGTATCCGAACACTGCGGGGATTTTTATCCCTAGGGTATTTTGGAAGAAATTTATTAGAAATAAAAACATCGTTTTCCTTTATTTTTTCAGTGCTTTGAAGCCAAAGTCTTCTTGCACGCCTTTTTTCTTAGTTTTGCGGCGTTCTGCGCCTTGTATTATGATATCTATCATCTCGGTATACAGAATTCTTGGCGTCGTCTTTTCCCAAAGGTAGTATGCCATAGAGCCTGGTATTGGGTTAAGCTCGTTGAAGTATATAGCGTCGTTAGCGGTGTCCACCATGAAGTCGAAGCGCACTACGCCTCCGCATCCTATTATATCGTAAGCTTTGAGGGCGTATTCTCTGATCTTTTCTTTTATCGCTACGTCGAGATTTTGCGGGTCGATATCTCTTGTCAGTCCTGCCATTCCTTGTGTATTAGACTTTCCTTTGTTCTTACCACCGCGAAGGTATTTATCTTCGTATGATAGGGCGTCGCCTGATGATATAGGGATCTCCACCGCCGACGCTTTTGGTGTATCGCCTTCGATGACGGAGATATTCACCTCCAGAAGCTCTTCGACACATTTCTCTACGATGATCTCGGTGTCGTACTTAAAAGCATTGGCGAGGGCGGCGTTGAGAGAAGGCATGTCTGATGCTTTTCCTATGCCGACGCTAGACCCTAGGTGGCATGGTTTCACGAAGAGCGGAAACGTCTCTAGTCCTTTCGTCGCGAAGATCTTCGTACGTACGTCGTTAAAAGAGCGCTGTGCGTCGTCACGTTTTATCCGTATCCCCGGCAATACGGGGATATCGTGGGCTTTAAGGACGGCTTTGCAATGTTCTTTGTTCATCGCCAAGCTTGAAGCCATGACATCACATCCGGTATATGGAGCGTCGGCGAGTTCCAGCAGGCCTTGGACACATCCATCTTCGCCGTATTGTCCATGGAAAGCTAGGAGGTATACGTCGACGGGTATCGTCTTATTTTTTTTGTCTACAACGGTGAGTCCTTGGCTTCTGGGGTGTGGCATCAGCGTTACTTGAGCAACATCTTTTAGGCTTCCTGGCATGGTGCGATAGAAATCTTTGTCGTAGAGTTTCTCGCCGCAATACCACTTACCTTTTTGGTCGACATATACTGGTATGGCGTCGTAGCGCGTAGTATCCATTGCCTCAATAAGCTGTAATGCTGTTATTATCGAGATCTCATGTTCTACCGACCTTCCACCGAAGAGTACTGCTATTTGTTTCTTCTTCATTTTTAACCACTTATTTTTCTGTAAAACAACTAAAGTTGAACCTAGTAATTTCAGACTACCTGGTGTTACTAGGTTAAATACTATGTTTAATAAAGGTTTTATAAGGGTCATAAGGCCCGGTACTGATTTCAGCTAATAACCCCTTTTGAACATCCGACCTTCACTTTCATTAAAACCTCACCTTCGTTTCATATAGATCAGGGAGGTCATTTTCAATGAGGACGGCATCGCCGTCATCTGCTACAATTGCGAGGTTATGGAAAGCATCGTCGCGGCTGTTGCATAAGAATATGTTCTCCTCTGGCATCCCTCCATCGCGAAGACCTTTTGCGATAGATTTTCTGTTGGTTTCTCCGACAACGATGGCGTAGTCACAGAAGCTTCCTGCTTTTCGTGCTGCTTTATTATTCTCAGCTTCTTGTCTGTCGCCGAGCTCTATCATCCCTGGCGTCATGATAATACGTTTCTTTGCGGGAAGGGCTTTGGCGACGTCTAGTGCCGCAGCAAAACCTACGGGGTTGGAGTTGTATGCGTCGTTGACATATGTTACGCCGCCGGATTTCTTCACCTGCAGCCTGTTGTCTACAGGCTCATGAGAGCACAAAACCCCCAAGGCGAACTCGGCATCGGCGCCTAGAGCACAAGCCATGGCGAACGCTGCCATTCCGTTAGAAAGCGCCGTGGTACCGAAGAATGGCGCGCTTCCCTGATATTCTTTTCCTTTCCAGTCTATTGTAAACGTCATCCCGCTGTCGACAACGGCATACGACGACATCCAGCAGTCGAGGTCTTCTTTGCTGTTGTCGAAGCCGTATAACAGCGTCGTCATCTTGGGGTTCCCTTTTGCAATATTTCGCGCTCCCGTGTCATCGCCATTACATACGATGATACCATCATCAGGGACGGCTTTAGCGAGTTCTTCCTTTCCGCGATATATTGCTTCTTCGCTGCCGAAACGCTCAAGGTGGCAAATCCCTACTGCTGTTATTATCGCTGCCTGTGGCGGTGTGAAGTCGCACAGCTTCTGTATCGATCCCTGATGATATGCTCCCATTTCTATTACGGCATATTCCGTTCCTGGTGACAGCTTCTCCCGGATTTCCCGCGTTATCCCCATGACAGTGTTTACACCTTTGTCAGGCCAGAAAGTCGTCCCTAGCGTCGTCTGTAGCATCTCTCCGAGGATATGTTTCGTGCTAGTTTTTCCATAACTGCCTGTTATCCCTACAACATAAGGGTCGACATCGGCAAGAATTCTTTTTGCTTCTAAAGAATATTTTCTCTGGCGCCTCTTCTCTCCTGGAGACAAGATTTTTGTAGCGAGGAGAAGCCATAAAGGCACACTTTGTGACAGCAAAAGCAGAAGAAACCATAATACCGGGAAAGCGCCATGTCTTCCTAACGCTAGCGCCGCCGTGGCACCGACGACAATCGCCGTAGAATACAGTACAACAGAAAGGCGGTATATCCGTATCGCCCGTGGAGTCATAATAAGTGTTTTCTTCCCAGACGTCGTAGGGTCTTCTCCTGAAAACGCCGTCACCGCCAACATCGTCGCTGCTATTGCTGTGATAACGAGGTGATATGGCACAAAGGATGTCAACGCCATCGCTAAGAGCGCCACTACCAATGTTTTCTTATCGAAAGCATTACATTCCCCTACCCACAGCAAGAATCTTTTGCCGTCATACTCTTCCTGCTGGAAATATCTTAGGTAGTGACGAAGACGGTATCTGAATACCATAAAAGAACCTGCCACAGCATACGCTGCTATAACCCATGATAATATCATCGGCGTTCCTCCCCGAGAAATGGTATAATATGATGCGCGCAGAGGTGTGCGCCGGCGCCATCGAAAGGATTGTGATCTTTGCCCTGCAGCGTCACCAGTGTCGACGCGACAATGAGGTCATTAAGGCGCTGCCCACACGATAGCGGCGTCTCTAGGTCTTTATCGCCCCACAACATTAGCGTAGGGGCTTTTACAGAAACAGCCTCTTCAGAAAGGTCTTCGTTGACTGTCTTGACAAGGATGTCTTTCATATCGCCAGCGGCGAGATAGTCGCGCGAAGCATACCTAGGCACGAACCAGTTTCTGAATAACGACGTCTTAAAGACGGCGTCAGTGCCTTTTACCAGCGCCCTCATAGCTTTTATCGCCGATATCCTACAATTCTTCCTGAAGGAACGCTTAGGGATAATCCCTGCAGAGGCGATGAGGACGGCTTTGCCGACACGCTCGGGATATCGCGACGCCATCATGATAGCAACCCTACCGCCGAAAGAATGTCCTATTATGTCGGCGGCTTCTATGCCATTGTCGTCCATATACCGTATCATCCTAGTAGCATATTCGTACGAACCCCATACGCCTTCAGGCTGCGAAGAGGCACCAAAACCTGGAAGATCAACGAGGTGAACGTCGGTATCGAGGCTAAGAAGCTCTCCTAGGGGATACAACGTCTTATGCGATACGCCCCAGCCGTGGAGCATAATGATAGGATTCTTACCATCGCCAAGACGTACGACATTGAGATTTTCCTGATGCTTGTCTTTAGACATATTCTTACCAATCTTTACCTTGCCTTAATCTACCGAAAATAGACGTTTTTCACCACATCTTTTATGCAGATTAGCCGCATTTCATTGAACAGTGAACATTGAACAATAGAAAGCTGGTTTTTAGTCACTGCTGTTGCGTGCTAGTGGCAATCATGGGTTCAATCAGAAAAATGCCGCGTCAAAGCGTTGCGACATACGCGATATATCAGCTTCTTCTTCTTCAGCTCTTCGTTTTTCTACTGCCATCTTTTCTTTATATGTATTCAAAGCTTTGTGAGCACCGCTTACAAGAACGCTCGTTTCTTTATGGAGCCGCGATGTATAGCCTAGATCAGAAAGACGCGCTTCCATTGTAGCAATAACTTTCTCTATACCACTATCTTCAAGATCTTTCACAATCTTAGTAAAATATTTACCCCTTAGATCCATCTGATCTTTGATCCTTTTACTGCCATGATAAATATCACCACAATAGCTACTATAAAAGCAGCGGCTCTCGAGATGCTGAAACGATTCCAACAAAGAGATAAGATTTTTATAAATCCTCGCCACAAAGTTTTCTAGCGTTACTACAGAACCATCAATATTTTTCCACCTACTACCACGAAACACTTTTCCTGAAGGCATTAAGACTGATACCGTACCTCCTGACAATTTCAAGACCTCGCCAAGTTTCGAGGCTATTTCTATAGTGTTAATAGCCTTCAATGCCGGGACAAGAATTTTTAACTCTTTTTCTGTCTTCCTATACCGCCACCTTGCAACAAAGCTTTTCCCTATAAAAGGCAACTTTGCCCATTCTGGTGTTTGTGTCGGCAGTTCCGGCCCTTCTAAATTAATAATTTTCATTTACATCCACCCACTTATTATATAACGATATCCTACATCCAGAATAGGCTCCTGCGATGAACTTCTAATATCGCTTGATTCTAAAGCACTACGCGCTTCAGTAAGCAAAGACATTATTCCTTTGGGAGACTTTTCAACAGAATCCTCTTGAACAAAACTACAAAGATAGCTCCGCACAAAAGTAACAACATTCTGTATTACTTCATCGGTAAAATTGTTCGTGATAAGAGTAAAATATCGTTTGCGCAGATCATACTGCCTCCCTAGGCGCTCCATCTCACTAGCATTGCCTTCTACTTCTACAGAACTATATTGTGTTATAAGATGTGGTATCGATTGTAAAAGGTGAGAGAAATCACCATAAAGACGCGCTACGGTCTTATGAATATCTCTTTTAGGGCGCGAAAGCCACTGTGACGCCGTGATAGTCTTAAGAGTCCCTCCCCATGAGACTTTAACATTCCCCTCTATAGCACTTTGGTAATCGAACTCTTTGGGATACCTGTCTAGCGCTATTGTAGCGAGGGTGTCAAAACCTTCTTTCAACGACTGCAAGGCTATTTTCGTCTCTCTATGCTGCCATTCTGTTACAGCACCTTGTATCATTACCCCTATCACAGGAACGTTTTTACTTCCTTCGACAGCTTTTTGCCAAAAAGGTATCCTTACTGGAGACCCCTCCAAACCAATAGACATAATCCTTACCTCCTATATATTCTCCTGCCAAACATATCGAAAGGGTGCTTTTCTATCTACAACTTTTCGGTTGACCTCATACATCCTTTACAGTAAACTATATTACATCTTTTTACATGGACATGGTGGCATGGCCAAGTGGTAAGGCAGGGGCCTGCAAAGCCTCTATCCCCAGTTCGAATCTGGGTGCCACCTTTTTTTTGATTGCAGAGTGCTGAATGATGAATGCTGAATAAATAGCATTTATGATGAACGCAGAAAAACTAAATATTCATCAATCATTAATCATCAATCTGCATTTATAATAACATGTTATATCTTGTTTCCACTCCTATCGGCAACCTTTCGGACATCACCTTCCGTGCTGTCGAGATATTAAAGTCTTGCGACTACATCTTATGCGAAGACACGCGCCACAGCCGTAACCTTTTAAATCACTACGACATCGGAATTCCTCTGAAAAGTTTCCACGCCTTCAACGAATCCTCCCGCGAAGATTCTATCCTCGAAGACCTACGTTCTGGCAGCGACATCGCTCTCATCTCCGACGCAGGAACTCCTGGCATCTCCGACCCCGGCGAGCGCCTTGTCCAGCGTTGTCACGACGAAGACCTTGTCGTATCACCTATTCCCGGCGCTAGTGCTGTCGTCGCTGCAGTGTCATCTTCTGGTCTTGCCACTGCTCCTTTCCAGTTTTTCGGTTTCCTTCCCAGGAAATCTTCGGAGCTGAAAAAAGCTCTTATCAACATCCTTCTATACCCGGGGACGACGGTATGTTACGAGTCGCCACACCGCCTTCTTGCTACAGTAGATGCCCTCGCCGCACTGTCGCCGTCGCGGATGTTTACGGTATGTCGTGAGATGACGAAGAAATTCGAAGAGATCCGCCGCGACACCGCCGAAGGACACAAAGATTATTGGCGTTCTGCTACTATAAAAGGCGAGATAGCCATTGTCATCGCTGGCAACAGCGAAGAGAAAAACTCTGCGTGTCAAGACCTTTCGCCCGAAGAACACGTCGCTATTATCGAAGAAGAATATTCCATTACGCGCAAAGAAGCGATAAAGATCGTCGCAGAGCTTCGCAATGTTCCGAAGCGTGAGATCTATAATAATATCAACAAATAATTTTTTTCTCTTGCAAATGAAAGTGCTTGCGTTGTTTATTGTATGTGGGATATTCTTATATTGCTTTCTGCAAAGGTCAAGGTGGTGAATAATATGGATAATGAACGGGCAAAGAAAAACTTCTTCAAAGCGTTAAAGGCTGCTTTTAAGGAAGATATCGGCTCCGAAGACATAACTTCGGCGGCATGTATCCCCGCAAAAGCTACCTTGTCGGGGCGTATAATACTAAAACAGTGGGGCCGCCTAGCAGGGCTACCGTTCCTAGAGCCCGCCTTCCAGATGATCGACCCTGCCATCAAGATAAAGCTTCTCGTCGAAGAAGGAACCATCGGCAATGCAGGTACTGTGATAGGAACAATCTCCGGTCCCGCCCGTGGTATCATTACCGCAGAACGCGTAATCCTCAACTTCCTGCAGTATGCTTCTGGCATAGCGACGATGACGACTTTATACAAAGAAGAAATCGACAGCTACAACCCTTCATGCGATCTCCTCGACACCAGAAAAACGCTGCCGGGGCTGCGTTCCATAGCGAAGTATGCCGTACGTGTCGGTGGTGGCAAGAACCACCGCGACTCCCTCGACGAAAGGTTCGTTATAAAAGCCAACCACCTTGCCTTCATCGACAAAAAAGCTAAGTCTCCCATCCTCAAAGCCACCGAGAAAGCCCACAAATACCGCTCCGACGTCAAGGTCGAAGTCGAGATAGGAACGCTTTCGGCACTTAAAGAGGTGCTAAAAGACTCTCCCGACATCATCATGCTGAAATATATGAACTCCCATATGGTGAAAAAAGCTGTTAAGATGATACGCGCTTCCAACAAAGACATCTACATCGAAGCGTATGGCGGCATCGTCCTCGACACCATAGGAGCATACGCTGACACTGGCGTCGATGGTATCGCCGTCACCGAGATAACACACTCCGTCCAAAGCCTCGACATAAGCATAAGATTTTAGCGTATAGTTATAGCGTATAGCGTGTAGACAGCACCTACCATCTAAAAAAATCATTTTTTTTCTTGCTTTTTCTTTTCAATAGTATTTTAGTAGATTCACTTGTTTTAATTATTAACGATAAGGAGTGAGATATGACTTTACAAACGGAGAAGATAAGAAACGTTGGACTTGTAGGCCACGGTGGTGCTGGAAAGACATCCCTTGGCGAAGCTATGCTGTATTCTGCAGGAATTATAAACCGCATGGGAACTATAGAAGGCGGAAATACCGTCTCTGACTATCATTCTGACGAAATAGAACGTAAGATGAGCATCCACGCGTCGATGCTAACATTTTCCCATAACGACACTGCTTTTACCGTCATCGACATGCCGGGATATGCCGACTTCGCCGGCGATATGAAAGGTGGCATGCGCGTCTGTGACTTTGCCCTTATCGTCGTCGACGGCGTCGAAGGCCTACAGATCGGCACCGAACGTTCGTGGAAATACGCCAACGAGTATGATCTTCCTAGGATGTTTTGTGTCAACGGCCTCGACCATGAAAGCTCCGACTACGACACGCGCATCGAGAACCTCCGAAATCGCTGGGGAAACCATATTGTCCCTCTACAGTTCCCTGTCGACCAAGGCCTAGAATTTTCTTCTGTTGTCGACATCGTTATGAATAAGATGCTGACATATGAGCGCGGAAGCAAGAACGCCTATACTGTCTCTGACATCCCTGAAGAGCACGCCGAAAAAGCCGCTAAATACCGTCAGGATTTCATCGAGACAGTCGCCGAGTCCGACGAAGCTCTTATGGAGAAATACTTCGATGCAGGAGAGCTTTCCGACGAAGACCTAGTATCAGGATTTTACAACTCCATAACTAACAGGGACATCTTCCCAGTAGTATGTTCTGCTTCTACGGCGAATGTCGGCGTCATACGCATCCTCGAGATCCTAGAGAAATATGGCCCTCGTGCAGACTTCCGCGGTGATATCGCCGGCGTCGATGGCGCTACACGCGAACTCTCAACGTCGGCACCTACTAGCGCTTTAGTCTTCAAGACGATGGGCGACCAGCACCTCGGCGAGCTTTCGTTCTTCAGAGTGTATTCTGGGTCATTGAAAGCCGGCAGCGACCTCAAGAACTGCACGCGCGGCAACAACGAGCGATTAAACCAGATATTTATTATGAACGGTAAAGAGCGCCACGATATCAGCGAACTCCCTGCAGGAGCCATCGCCGCTGCCGTGAAGTTAAAAAACGCCCACACTGACGACACTCTTTGTGACGCTCGCAATGCCATAGAATACCCCAAGACGGTATATCCTATGCCTTGTATAACTTTTGCCATGGAGCCTAAGAACAAAGGCGCCGAAGATAAGTTCAGCAAAGCCTTAGGAAATATGCACGCCGAAGACCCTACTTTCTCGTATCGCGTCGATTCCGAGACAAACCAGACGCTAGTCTTTGGGATGGGAGAGCTTCATATCATTACCATTATGGACCAGATAAAAGAGCGGTATAATATCGATGTCGCCCTAAACAAGCCTAAGGTGCCATTCCGTGAGACGATTAGAGGGAACAGCGATTCTAAGTTCCGCCACAAGAAACAAAGTGGCGGATCAGGACAATTTGCAGAAGTCTGGATGCGTGTAGCGCCACAGCCTAGTGGCGAAGGGATAAACTTCACCGAGAGCCTTGTCGGGCAGAACGTCGACAGGGGCTTCGTCCCTTCTGTAGAGAAAGGCGTCAATGCTATCTGTAAAGAAGGCGTCCTAGCAAAATGTACCGTCGTCGACGTTAAGATCGACTTCTACGATGGTAAGATGCATCCCGTCGACTCCAACGATATGTCGTTCCAACTTGCCGGCCGCGGAGCTTTCAAAGAGGCCTTCAGCAAAGCACAGCCGTATCTCTTAGAGCCTATCTGCACCGTAGAGATAAACACCCCAGATCAGTTCCTCGGAGATGTTATGGGTGATATATCATCACGACGCGGGCAAGTGCAAGGGATGGATTCCGACGGACACTTCCAGATCGTCAAAGCACAGATCCCACAAGCTAACCTATATAAATATTCTACAGCGCTGCGTTCTATGACGCACGGCACCGCAGAGCATGCCGAAGCATTCTCTCATTATGCCGAGATGCCAAGGAATATCGAACAAGAAGTCATCGGAGAGCTACATGTCGAAGTCTAATGACGACACCGTAAAGCATATGTGGGCACCCTGGAGGATAGAATATATCCTCCAGGAAAAGCCCGACTACTGCGTGTTATGCGACACCGAACGTTCCGACGAAGAACGCTTTGTCTTGAAACGCGGAGAGCATGCTTTCGTTATCATGAACTTCTTCCCATACAACAACGGGCACCTAATGGTATGTCCCTACGAGCATACCAGCGACTTTACCGACATCGACGCCACAGTAAAGGCCGAGATGACAGCACTCATCGACGAAAGTATCACCGTACTAAAGAAAGTCATGAACCCCGACGCTTTCAACATAGGGATGAACCTCGGCAAGGCCGCCGGAGCCGGCATCGACGACCATCTTCACTGGCATATCGTCCCACGATGGCATGGCGACACTAATTTCATGCCGGTGACTAACCACACACGCGTCCTCCCCGAAGCGCTAAAAGAAACATGGAAAAAACTAAAAACGGAGTTCGACAGGCTATGAAGAAAATCGGAATATTAGGAACCCACGGAACTGGAAAGACAACGCTAAGCTATGCCCTAGCGGTGTTCTACAAAAATAAAGGCCTTAACACCAAGATCGTCAACGAGACAGCAAGGTCTTGTCCATTCCCCCTCGACGCCGAGATGTCGCCAGAAGCCGGGCTATGGATATACCATTCGCATATCACCAAAGAACTAGAAGCTCAGGCACGAAACTTCGACATATGCATCTGCGACAGGACAGCGATAGACTCTTTCTTATACCTACACGTACAGAGCGCCGAGACGCCGATGACATACGCCGTAGAGAAGAACGCCATAAGCTGGCTAGAAACCTACGACCTCCTAGTACACCTTGTCCCCGACAAAGAATACGAAAAGACAAACACCCTCTTCAGCGGAGAAGAACAAGCATTCCGGCAGCGCACACAAGATATGTTCTCGGCATACCTCGCAGACCTCCCCGCAGAGATACAGATGAAAATACTAACGATAACATCAGCAGAAATCTTCGAGCAACTGTCACTGCCAACAGCAGTACATAAAATCGACGCCGGATGCTACCACCACGCTTTCACTACAGTATAATCCATAAGTCAATTTTCATCTTGGAGAGGGGCCCTGCCCTCTCCAAACCTCTCCCGCCAAAGGAAACGAAGTTTCCTCTGGACTCCTGTTTTCCTCCTGTGTCGCCACAATCTTGTCGCCCATCGCTTCGTTATCTGAATTGCACCAGCTAAAAAAGCGCTTAGCCCGCTAAGGCGGGCTCATTTTCGGCTTACGCCAAAAATACCTGCGCTTTATGACTGGTGCAATTCGCAAGCGAGTCCCGCCATCGGCGATTTTTGCTAATCCGCAAAAATCC
>JABHNK010000053.1 GCA_018694295.1 Waddliaceae bacterium | reverse complement strand
TCTCTTGTTTTGACAACACCATCGACGATTGTCGTTGGTATTCTTTCTTTACGTGAAGATAGCAGTTCTTTCCATTCGTAGAATGGCGTTACTATTTCTTTCCATTCTTTTCCCACGCGGACATATACTAGGCAGCATACAATATTAAATTCCAGGTGCAGCATATGCTCTTCGAATTGTTCTAGTGACAGTGAATATCGCTCGCGCAGCTCTGAAGAGAAAACTCTTTTATCTGGAGAAGAGAAAACGTCTTCGACGATGCCGGAGACGGTGGGGTCGGTAAAATTTAGCTCTCCAAGATATCGCTGGTATATGCTCGGAGTAAGGAGATAACGCTCTATCAAAGATTTAAAGATATTGTCTGACGTCCGTGGTATGGAATACCATACCGGCAAAACATGGATAGGGACTTTACTGTGAAGGTCTTGTAAGAACTCCATATCTGGTCTGAAGTCATCGTCGAATTTCTCTATCTGAAATTCGTAGTATTTGCGAAGTTCTTTATTTACAACGATCTTATCGTCTTTGACGACGAAGAGTCCTGTTGTTTTAAGGTCTTCGATGATTGGCATGATAGTATCAACGGAGACATCAAGCGCATCGGTAAGATCGCTGATTTTCATCGTTATAGAGCCGTTGATAATTTCTTCTAGGACTTCAACTTCAAAGACGGAGAAATGCGACATAAGAAGTCTATTCTCGATATCTCTTTGATAGTTGTAGTCGTCGAGGTTTATTTTATTTTTTTTTGTGATACTAGAGAGCATATAATCCTTTTATAAATAATATTTTACATTTGCCGAATTACGTAGGGATATTACCGTATCGGTTATACCTAGTTATAACGCACATGCTCTTTTCTTACAAGGACTAAGAAACTTATGCTAATTCTTATGCTTTACTATACGTTTGCGTCTCCATCCTTCGGCAGTCTGTCGTTTTTTATCCTGCATAAGCCCTGTTTTTTTACTTTTATTAGTCTTCTTAGAAATTAATGTTTTTTGCTTACTATTCATATTACTTCACATTGTTGGTTGTTACCATATAGAAGTAGTATCGGAAGAATAGTTTGTAAACTTAACGAGAATTTTCTAAGAATTCTGTATTATCTTTACGTTAAGGCTTTTGCGCAGAAAACTTCTTTGTCTTCGGCGAAGATTTTAGGCATGGTTCATTTTTATTCTAGGGTCAGGCTTGCGTCTTTGCATTTTCCTTCGGAGAAACGCAAAGATGCAAGCCAGACCCGTCGAATTTTGAACCGTGCCAGATTTTATTGACAATGGCTTCAGCGCTGAGGATAGCTCCTCCTGCTGCTCCTCTGACGGTATTATGTGAGAGCACGACGAACGAGTAGTCGAAAGTCTGTGATGTTTTAAGTCGTCCTATTGTCACTGCCATACCGTTTTCCATTGTGCGGTGTATTTTGGGCTGTGGGTGGTCTTTTTCATGAAGATATACGACGGGTTTTGCTGGCGCTGTTGGTGTATTAAGATGCTGTGGGAAGCGTTCCCACGCTTCTATGATGGCTTCTATTGTTGTTTTTTCTTTGAGTTTCACCGAGACGCATGCGAGGTGTCCGTCGCTGACATTTACGCGGTTGCATTGTGCATTTATAATGATATCACTTGGGATGATTATCCCCTCGTGATATGTTCCTAGGATTTTTTTTGGCTCTTCTTGTATCTTTTCTTCTTCGCCGTCGATATGCGGTATGATATTATCGTCGATATCGAGGTCGTCGCCGGCGGCTCCTGCTCCTGATGTCGCCTGCATGGTAACGACATCGACGGACTCGACGCCGAAGGCATCATCTAGAGGTTTGAGCGCCATCGTTAGTCCTATCGTCGCACAATTGGGGTTTGTTATTATCATCCCGCTGTAATGCTGCCGTTCTACGATGTCGAGATGACAGGCGTTGACTTCTGGGATGAGCAATGGAACGTCGCTGTCGGTTCTATGATTTTTGGCGTTGGAGATAACGATATGCCCTGCATGAGCAAACTGTTCTTCGATATCGCCAGCGATAGTGGCGTCTAATGCCGAGAACACTATCGAGCAAGGCATCTCCGGCGAGCATGGTCTGATAATAGTCTCTGCGATGGAAGGTGGTATTGGTGTAGGCATCTTCCAGGTGACGGCATCGCGGTATTGTTTTCCGCATGATTTCCCCGATGCTGCCATAGCGACGACGTCGAACCACGGATGGTTTTCGAGAAGCTGCAAGAGCTTCTGTCCTACCATCCCTGTTGCTCCGAGGACCCCCACCGGTATCTTTTTATCATTGAGCATTATTAGAACGGAAGGTTATCGTCAGTAGCTGCTGGTGCAGCGGCCTGCTCATCATTACCTTTTGTTTCTTCTACTGAAGCGTCTTTAGAAGCGGTATCGGCATTTTCGTCACTTTTATCACTACGTCCGAATGGGCTGAACGATATCATTTCTGCTGTCATATCGAGAGAAGGTTTCCAGTCGCCGTTACGATCTTGATAGACGTCGGGTTTTTGCATAGTACCTGTAACGATAATAGCGCTACCTTTTTTAAGATATGACACTAGTTTATCGAAGCGATCTCCCCATATTGTCACTCTCCACCACATAGTATCTTCGTTACCGCCTTTACGGACGTTGCATGCTACGCGCAATGTTGTGACTTTCTGTCCTGAAGATGTAAAGCGTGATTCTGGATCGGCACCAAGACGCCCTGCTATTTGTAGTATATTCATAATATGAAACCCTTTTTTTTATGGTTAGAGAACTATTGTTACTTAAGCTTTATACACAAAAGAGACAAAAAAAGAGAAGCCTTTCTTTAGGAAGGCTTCTCTTTTTTATAATTCTGAGGTTTTCGGCTTCTTAGATTTTGATACCTGGGTGTCCTCCGCCAAGGCCTCCTGCAGAAGGCTTGCCACCGCCTGGTGCTGCTCCGCCTGCTACAGCGCCTGGTGCTGTTATTCCAACTTCTTCGGGCTCGCGACCTTCGGAGATATCGAGTGCGACTTTGCGCCATTTTTCTATTGTCTCGACGTATAATGGTGCGAATGCTCTAAGCGCCGAAGCTATGGCATGTGCCATGTCTAGGGTGCAATGCATAAGGACAAGTTCTTCGTTGACAGCAACGCCGATTCCGCCACCAGCCATTTGCCCACCGAGCATTGAGCCTTCGAGGAGCTTTTCATAAAGCTTAAGTTTTATTTTCGTATCGGCGGGAAGACCGTCGATGATAGGAGAATATAGGTACATTCTATCGGAGTTTGGCTCGAAAGTTATATGCATCGAGAAGTCATCGTCGATGCCGAGAATACAGGTGTTGTTTTCGTCGAATTCTAGGCCTTCGAGGCCGAGCTCTTTACCGAATTCTTTTAGGTTCTCTTGTGCGTTTTCAAATGACATGGTTTTCTCCTTACTTATTGTCTTTATTTTTTGCGGGCTTTTTCTTCCCTAAAACAAGCCCTTATTATTACAAATCTTCTTCATTGTGCATAATGCCAACATTATTGCAAACCCTTTTATCTATAGAGAGAAAGGATAAGTTCTGGCATTCACATATAATTCATATAATTCATATAATTCCGTTATATACAAACAATATGTTTATTTCCAAAGAGAAATTAACCTTTTTACAAAATAAGCATAGCATCGCCGTAGGAATAGAAGCGGAATTTGTCGTGTATCGCCTTGTTATATGCTTCTTTTATTAGGTCGTGTCCTGCGAACGCTGAGACGAGCATCAGCAAGCTTGATCCTGGAAGGTGGAAATTTGTAAGCATCCCTGTGACATAACGAAATTGATATCCTGGGTATATGAAGATATTGGTATCGCCATCACCAGCGACGACATTCCCCTCTTCGTCGGCGGCAGCTTCTAACGTCCTGCAGCATGTTGTTCCTACGCATATCGTCTTAGCATCAGAATTATGTGTATTGAGAAACGATGCTGTGTTTGTGGTGATATGATATCGCTCGGAGTGCATATCGTGGGAACGGATGTCATCGACGATGACAGGGCGGAAGGTTCCCATGCCTACGTGTAGCGTCACCATAGCTTTTTTAATTCCTTTGTCGTCGAGGGCGCCGAACATCTCCTCAGAAAAGTGCAGTCCTGCTGTCGGTGCTGCAACAGCGCCGGGGTTTTCGGCATATATCGTCTGATAATCTCCAACGTCGTGGGGGTCTTTTCCATCGCGGCTGATATAGTGTGGCAGCGGCATATGTCCTATTTTGGCGACGATATCTTCGAAATCTTCTTCTTTGCATGAGAACCTTACGAGTTTCATTCCGTCGTCGATATTTTCTATTATCTCACAAGACAATCCTTCCTGGAACGTAACTATTGCTCCTGGGCGTAGTTTTTTTCCTGGTTTAGCGAGGACTTCCCATGTAGTACCTTTGCGATTTTTCACTAAGAAGATCTCGGCATTGCCACCGCTTGTGCGTTTTCCGAGGAGTCGTGCTGGCACGACTTTTGTATCGTTGAAGACTAGTCTATCGCCGGTATCGAGGAAGTTTGTAAGCTCGTGGAAAGGCATCTCCCATAGCTTTCCTGTATTGCGTTCTACTACCATGAGCCTACAGGCGTCACGTGGCGAGCAAGGGTGTTGTGCTATGAGTTCTTGGGGAAGGTCGTAATGATACGACTTCAATGAATATGGATCTTCCATGTTATCTCCGTAATTATTATGGAGCTATTATAGAAGATGTTACGATAAAAAAAAAGCCCCGAAGTTTTTACTTCGAGGCTTTTAGCATTATGCTGCTTCGTGTATTATGCCGCTTCGTGTATTGTAGCGTCGGAGAAGAACATCGACAATATCTGCGATGCATTCATTCCTTTTTCTGCAAGGACTTCTGCGGTATATAGGCATATCCCCACCCCTGCTCCTTCGCCATATCCTGTGAAGGTTATAGTTCCTTCTGTCGATGATACGGTAAAGTCGCTGCTAAGGATGTTATTTTTGCCTAGGATATCCTGAAGTTCGAAGAATGTTACGTCACGGATTCCCCTTTCGTCTTGTAGTCGTACGCTATAGATTTTGCTAGAGAAGGCGTCGCTATAAACTTCTAGAAGGGCTTTTTCTGCGACGTCGGCCTTTTCGGCAAACTCACGTTTCGAGACGGAATACGTCCATATTGTTTCTTCTCTGTTAGCGGCGGCGATAGGGACCTCTACACCATCGAGTGGTGCTCCCATATCACGGCGATACATCACATGGAATGGTATCGTCTTACCAGCGCTATGTTTCGTCCAGCGTGCTGCAAAATAGTTGTCGGCATTTTCATTGTTGTAGCGCTTCATGACGAAGTTCTTTGTCTTATTGACGATATCATCGACGCCGTTATCTTGTCGTGTTACGCCATATCCGTAGTATCCTACGTCGCTTGCTGTGACATGCCAGAAAGCGTCACGTCCGTGAGCGGCGTGGTAACATGCTTCTGTTCGTGCTGCTATAACTATAGCTGCCATGACTTCTTCTTTAGTATCTTCTTCGAAAGAATTGGCTAGTGTTGATTTGAGATAGTCTTCGACAGGAACTTCATTGATAACGCTAAGCTTATCACCTATCTGGTAGATTTCTACAATGCCTTTATATTGTATGCCATCGACGTATATCTGTGTTTCTTGGTCATCGGGGATAAGTTTCAGCTGGTATATTCCTGGGAATTCCTCTCCCCATTTAATGCCGCGTGTCAGTGGCTGAACATACTGCTGTTTCCCGAAGAAGCGTGTGCTTATACGGTGGCCGTTTTTAGGGTTATAGATATTATAACCGCCTTTAATTTCAACGAAAGAGCCCTGGGACCTGTCGGCGATAAGGACTTTGACTGTAGGTTCTTCGATATTCTTATCGATGTCCCATAGATTCTTTACGTTCTTTATTGTGTCCCATACGCCTGCCTGCATCGCTGTCGATGATGTTAGCAAAGCCATTACCATGATAAGGGTTCTTAAGATCACGATTTTTTCCTCCTAAAGCTGCTGAATATATACAATAATTTTAAACCTGATTTGACCCATATCTTTCCTTTAGCGCCATAGAGTTAGGTAAGATGGCTCAGTGCACGACAAGCTAATAGTTGTAACTATTAGCGAGGAGTAAAATGAGCCAGATTGCCTGACACTATGAATGCTATAGGAAACATAACCTTTTTTTTAAAAAAAGCTCAGACAGAAAATAACTACGTAAAGATAAATATTTTAAGCCTTTGCTATTTCTTGTTATTTTTATTTATTCGTTTGTCCTTATCTTGCTTTGCCATATTTCTTTTTGCAGCAACACATCTACTTTGCTTCTATCCTCGCAAATGTTTTAACATTCGCTCGTCTTTCATCTTCGTATCTGTACCACTGCAAAAAACCTATGACAAAGGATAGGGAGTCAATCAGGTTTATATAACTTCTATCTTTTTACCCTATTACCTTATAACTTCACAATAGAAAATCGTGCTTCTTGCCTAAATGTTCATATGCTAGCGTCGTCACCTCACGTCCCCGCGACGTTCTTCGTAGGAAACCTTTCATTATTAGGTATGGCTCATACATCTCTTCGATAGTAACTTTTTCCTCGCCGATAGCTGTTGCTATCGTCCCCAAGCCCACAGGACCGCCATTGTGATGGTCGATGATGATCTCCAGGATTTTCTTGTCCATCTCCCCAAAGCCTTCTTCGTCAATGGCTATCATTTCAAGGGCTTTTTTTACGACGTCTTCGGTGATGATGTTGTCAGCTTTCATCTGTGCGTAGTCTCTAACCCACCGAAGTAGGTTGTTTGCGATGCGTGGCGTCCCCCGCGACCGTGCTGCTATCTCCCATGCCGAAATATCGTCGATGGTGACGCCTAAGAGCTTCGCCGACCGCAGTAATATTGTTTTAAGGACGTCTGGGCTATAGAAGTCGAGTCTGAACGTCATAGGAAACCGCGACCTTAGAGGCCCTGACAACGCTCCTGCCCGCGTTGTAGCGCCGACTAGGGTGAACTGTTCGAGTTTAAGCTGTACGCTACGCGCTGCGGGACCGCTATCGATGACAAGGTCTAGACAGTAATCTTCCATAGCGGAATACAGATATTCTTCGATTACCCTGTTGAGACGATGTATCTCGTCGATGAAGAGGATATCGCCTTTTTTTAGGTTTGTAAGCATTCCGGCGAGGTCTCCGGCCTTCTCGAGGACGGGCCCCGATGTTACGATGATATCACAATCTATAGCGTTTGCGAGGATGTTCGCCAGCGTAGTTTTTCCTAGCCCTGGAGGGCCACTAAAAAGACAATGGCTGATGGCTTCGCCACGCTGGCGCGCAGCGCCGATGACGACATCGAGACGTTCACGGATGGCGTCTTGTCCAGCGAACTCTTTTAGCGTGCTGGGGCGTAAGGGCACCTCGAAATTTGCATCTTCTTTACACAGCGAAGACTCTATAACGTTTTCGGGCATAAAGGCTCTCTCCTATCCAAATATCCTATTCAAAAACACAACTATTATTAATACAGGTGCGACGTATTTTATGCAAAGCCACAAATACCTTCTGAACCATATATTTTTGTCGAAGAAACCCGAAGAACCTTCACGGAGATTCCTAAGAGCTTTACGCTGACGCCATACCCATCCAACAAGGATTACAGCGAAGAAGCCTCCTGCTGGGATAAGGGCTCCCTCAGTGATAAACATGACGGCATCCATGATATTTACGCCCGACAGCGTGACGCCTTTCAGTATGCTATACGACAACGCACAAGGTATCCCCAAGAGGAAGCCTCCTACGGTACATGCTGCTACGGCAGAGTGTCGTCGCCACTGTCTTTCATCGACGAGATACGCTATGACGGGTTCCATCGCAGAAATTTCCGACGTAACCGCCGCCAGAGTAACGAAGAGGAAGAACACCACCGCGAGGAGATAGCCTCCTGGCAGCTGTCCGAAGACTATTGGTAGCGTCTGGAAGATAAGGCCAAGACCTTGTGACGGTTCCATTCCTACTGAGAACACCGTCGTGAAGACAACAATAGCGGCACATAATGATATTGCAGTATCGCCAAGAGCAACAGGGATGGCAACAGAAGGGATACTATCTTTCTTGGTGAGGTAGCTACCATATGTCACCATCGTCCCCTGCCCGAGACTCAGCGTGAAGAACGCCTGCCCGAGAGCGAGCAATATAGCCGTTGGTGTTAGCAGGCTCCAGTCTGGAGAGAAAAGATACCTCAGCCCCTTCCCTGCGCCGGGAAGCATAAGCCCGCGCACCACAAGAAACAGAAGGATTACAATAAGTATAGGCATCATAAATTTGCTACCTCGCTCTATGCCATGTCGTACGCCACCATATAATACTGCACCACATATCACGATGAAGATAAAGTGGAACGCCAAAGCCCATAACGGTTTGCTCATCAGCGTGTTATAGAAAAACGATGTCTCTTCGATAGTCGTCATAATATGAAGACGCCCGGCGATTGCCTCGACAAAATATCCCAAGACCCATCCTGCCAAAACGCTATAGAATGCTGTAACGATAAGACCGGTGACAACAGTAAGGAGTCCTGCCCGCGACCATAGTTTCGTCTTGCCGACTTCTTTGAAGGCTCCCGCTGGGTTTCTATGAGTCTTTCTTCCGAGTGTTATCTCAGAAATAAACACTGGGAACCCTATAAGTAGCAGAGATATAAGATATACCGCAATAAAAGCAGCACCGCCATTAGCGCCAACAAGACATGGGAATATGCAAATATTAGCAATGCCAACGGCAGACCCCATCGCCGCAAAAATAAAACCAGCGCTTGACTTCCACGTTTCTCTCTTAGCCTTCATAAACAATCCCTCATTTTTTTGGGTTTTATGAAAATATACCGATAAGGAAATTAAATATCTACTGTAAGTTCAGAGTTCGGGAGTTCGGGAGTTCGGGGTTCGGGGTTCGGGGTTCGGAGAAGGAATCCGAGGCTCTGCTCTGAACTATGAACTCATAACTCAGAACTATGCGGCATAGCCGCATTTCACTGGTCACTGTATTGTTATAGTGCCCTGTTGCGCGTCATCGTCTGTGGTATTATATGATATTGTGTAGTCGCCGGTTTTTGTTGGCACGAAGAAGAGGTCGATACATCTGCCGGGGTATATCTGGAAAGTGTTGAATTCTGCGACGTTGATTTCTCCGTCGATGGTCTCTATCTTCCACGGCATTATCGCTGCGAAGAAATCGCTGCCAACGATATTGTGAGCTTTTAGGCTATGGTTTTCAAGTTCTAGCTTATAAGGCATCCCCTTTCGTAATATTACTCCTGAAAGCCCTTCGGTATATTCGTTGAAAGATATCGTCACCGTCTCCATCGTCGACCAGTCGACATCACGCGATACATCTTCGATATGCTCTACTATAATATTTTGATCCGTCTTTTTCGAGCAGCTTTGGCATAAGAAAAGCATCGCTATTGCAGCGACAGCACACGTTATCATCTTCATAGTAGGAAATTCCTCGCTTTTTGTTTGTATACGGTATAGAATCGTCGATATTATTATCAACGATTTTCCTGGACAAAAGAACTTTATGGAACAGCTATACGGATATATTGAGAAGATAGTATACAGCAACTACGAAAATGGTTTCACTGTAGCGCGCCTAAAAGAGCCACGGAAATACGACCTTACATGTATAGTCGGTACCATGCCGGGAATACAGCCCGGCGAGACGGTGTCGTGTTCAGGGAATTGGAAGGTCGATCCCGTCCATGGCGGACAATTTCAGGTAAAAGAATACCACACCGCCGCGCCTTCTACCGTCGTAGGCATAGAGAAATACCTCGCCTCAGGGCTTATCAGGGGCATCGGCCCAGTATATGCCAAGAAGATAGTAAAAGCCTTCGGCGCCGACGCCCTAGACATAATAGAAGACTCGCCAGAGAGGCTTCTCGGCGTTCCCGGAATAGGACCAAAGCGCGTCGATACTATACGTGAACATTGGAACGAGCAGAAAGCCGTCAGGGACGTCATGGTTTTTCTGCAGTCGTACGGCGTCAGCCCGATATATGCACAGAAGATATATAGGAAATACGGCGAAGACTGCATAGAAAAAGTCAACACCAACCCATACCTCCTCGCAAGAGACATCAGAGGAATAGGATTCCAGACGGCAGACACCATAGCGAAAAATATGGACATCCCACACGACTCCGCACATAGGATAGAAGCCGGCATAGAGCATGTCCTCAGCGAACTTTCAAGCAACGGCCATGTATGCTATCCCGTCGATGATTTCGTCGTCAGGGCAGCAGAAATCCTAGGCGTCGACGAGCAAGCGATACGTTTCCAGATAGGCCTTCTAGAGAAAGAGCAGCGTATCGTCACAGGGCATATGCCCTACGGCGGCGATAATATCGCATTCATATGGCTTAAAGGGCTACACGTCGCCGAAAGCGGGGTATCGAACCATGTAACAAGGATACGCTACGCCCCGACGATGCTGCGTAACATCGATATAACAAAAGCTGTAGAATGGGTCGAAGGCGAGCTTTCGTTCGACCTCGCAAGCCACCAAAAAGATGCCGTAGCACAAGCTATGACGTCGAAAGTACAGATAATAACAGGAGGTCCGGGTACAGGGAAAAGCACGATAACAAAAGCTATCTTGATGATATACCAGAAGCTCACCGACGATATCCTCCTAGCAGCACCGACAGGACGCGCAGCGAAAAGACTCGAAGAGATAACAGGAGCAAAAGCATCAACGATACATAGCCTGCTGGAATATGATTTCTCGATAATGGGTTTCAAAAAAAATCATAGCAACCCCCTAAACTGCGACCTTCTAATCGTCGACGAAGCAAGTATGATCGACACAACACTGATGTACCACCTGCTAAAATCCGTCCCCGATAGGGCACGCGTAATCTTCGTAGGAGATATCAACCAGCTTCCAAGCATAGGACCCGGAAATGTCCTGAAAGATATGATCCTCTCAATGAAAATCCCCACAACGACACTGACAGAAATATTCCGGCAAGCAGCAGGGTCGCATATCGTAACAAATGCACACAGAATAAATATGGGCGTCCTGCCAGAACTCAACACCTCACACGACAGCGACTTCTTCTTCATAGAAAAATTCCGCCCTGAAGATGTTCTTAGCACCATCGTGGGCCTCATAACAAAAAGACTGCCGAAACGCTACGGGCTGTCTCCGCTAAACGACATACAAGTGTTAACGCCCATGAAACGCGGCATCATCGGCACCGAAAACCTAAATATCGCACTGCAGAAAATTATGAACCCACGCGGACACGGAATAAGCCGCGGAGGGAAAGACTTCCTCGTCGGAGATAAAATCATGCAGATCCGTAACAACTACAACAAAGAGGTCTTCAACGGTGATATCGGACAAATAAAAGATGTCGACACCGCAGAACAACACGTTATAGTAGAATTCGACGGAAAAGATATAGAATATACCTTCGCAGAACTCGATGAACTACTCCACGCTTACGCCGTCTCCGTACATAAATACCAAGGCAGCGAATGCCCCTGCATAATAATGCCAGTACATACAACACACTACAAAATGCTCTGCAGAAACCTCCTATACACAGGAGTAACACGCGGAAAAAAACTCGTCGTCCTTGTCGGCACAACAAAAGCACTCTCCACCGCCGTAAGAAACGATGACGTAAAACAACGCCACACAGGACTCCTCCATGCCCTCTCGTAATTAATGGCGGAGCTCCGCGCCCCGCCACCCGCGGCAAGGGAACAAGTCCCCTTGCATCCCCGCGACAAAGCAAAAGAGCACAGGCGCAACGCCTGCACCCTTTTGCTTTGTCTTCGCCGTCATCACCATCGCTAAGCGATGGCGATGAGAATTATTGCACTATATTATCATCTCAAATGTTCGGCTAAATACTGGAATTTATGTCAATTTGGCTGTTTTTAGAAAGAAATTGAGGTTATCGGCATATTTTGCTTGATTTATCGGCAAATTATCGGTATAATAAGATATATAGATAAAGCCGCCATGGAGCGTATAATATGCCGACAAATTTCAAGCCCACCTATACCATCACAACAACAATCGCAAAGCATTTAATGCGTATTGAAGCATGCAAAGAAAAAGCAGTCTTTTTGCCGCTAACGCCCACGGTGTTATCATCGCTACGCGAAACAACCAAACTATTAACTACTCATTATTCTACTATGATTGAAGGTAATCGCCTACAGCCTAATGAAGTTAAAAATGTTATAGAACATAAAGGTCATTTTCCTGGTCGTGAGCGTGACGAACGTGAAGTTAAAGGATATTATGCAGCACTTGCTCAATTGGAACAGTATGTTGCACAAAATCATCCTGTAACAGAAAAAGTTATACAGACATTGCACTCTCTTGCTATGAGTAATGGACGCTCAAAGGTAAAACCGACACCTTATCGCGAAGGCCAAAACGTTATTAAAGATAGCGGGACGGGAACAATTGTTTATATGCCTCCCGAATCCAAAGACGTGTCTGGGTTGATGCGCAACATGGTGTCTTGGATTAAAGAAAATGACGAATTGCCTATTCCAATTATTGCCGCTATAGTTCATTACCAATTTGCTACGATACATCCATATTATGATGGAAACGGGCGAACAGCTAGATTATTAACGACTTTAATCTTACATCTAGGAGGCTATGATCTAAAGGGCCTATATTCTCTAGAAGAATATTATGCTAAAAACCTTCTCTCATACTATCATGCAATAAGTATTGGCCCATCACATAATTATTATCTCGGCCGCGCAGAGTCTGATATTACCGGTTGGATTGATTATTTCTGCGGAGGCATGGCTTACGCTTTTGAAAAAGTCATCGCACAGATGACAAAGGCACAAAACAAAGGAGAAAGCGATTATTCTGATTTGATGCGAACGTTAGAGCCAAAACAGCGGAAAGCCCTGGATTTGTTTAAAGAACATGACATCATTACCAGCAGACAGATAGGCGAAATCTTTGGCTTCAAGCCAAGAACGAATTCAGCGCTGTGCAAAAAATGGACCGAATGCGGTTTTTTAAAAATTGTCGACCCTTCAAATAAAGCACGAAAATATAAGCTCGCTAACAAGTATCAGGTTCTGCTTGATTAACATCGAAACGATGGCGATGAGAAATTAATAATGGGGTCATAATGGAGTCTGGCGTAAAAGAAAAAGGCCATACCCCTTTTCCGTCCACTTTTCCTTGAATTATTAGTACAGACAAATTATAGTTTTGCAATAATTTTCATTGACCAGACATTTATTTAGGAGACATCTTTTGGAGCCCTTCAATCAAAACAATATTACACCCGTTTCTTGTGACGTCGTGGTCGTTGTTCCAGCTCTACATTCTTCTCATCACTATTCTTGTAGAAATTTGTACGATATTGAAAGAGCGCTACTTCTTATCAGCACTACAGGAAAAAGCTTCGAACAGTTTTCTGCTTTGCTCAATTACCATAGCGAAGGGTTGATCACTTTAAATTCTGTGTTTGTAGATGAAAAAGAATGCTGTTCTCGTTGTCTTAATTTTATCGCTAGTCCTTACGACGGCAACAAAAACTTTGAAAGGATTACAGCAGCACTTAAAGCTGCTCTTAAAAACCTCAATTATATCATTCGGCAACAATAACTGTCCTCAGACTCGGCCTTGAAAGTTTTTTTATTTTATAGATACTTTGCAACAAAATGAAACATAACATCTAAAAGACAATGGAAAATCCTAGAAAATACGGAAAAGCACCTTATAATGTTGTTGTTGTCCACGGCGGTCCAGGAGCGCCAGGACAGATGTCTCCTGTCGCCAAGGAACTATCTTCGGACTACGGCGTCCTAGAGCCTCTACAGACGAAAAATAGCATCAACGGCCAAGTAGAAGAGCTGAAATCGTCTTTGGACGAAAATGCAAAAAAACCCGTAACTTTAATTGGTTGGTCGTGGGGAGCTATGCTGTCATTTATTTTTACTGCCCGCCATCCCGAATATGTCAAAAAACTCATCCTTGTAGGAAGCAGCCCTTTTGAAGCGAAATACGCCGCCAACATCATGAAAACAAGGATGTCTCGTCTAGACAAAGAGAATCAAGAAAAATTAAGCTCTTTACTGTCTTCAATGAATAATCCAGAAGACGACAGCAAAGAACTGACATCCAGCGCTATTTTACGTCTGATTTCTATAACAGATTCATACCAACCAATTCCTCATGATAATACATGCCTTGAATTCCAGCCTGACATCTATAAAAAAGTTAATAAAGAAGCTAGTCTGCTAAGAAGTAGCGGAGAATTATTGCGCTACAGCGAAAAAGTCCGATGTCCCGTCGTCGCCATCCATGGCGACTATGACCCACATCCTTACGAAGGCGTCAAAACCCCGCTATCAAGAACACTACAAAATTTTAAATTCATCTTACTAAACGACTGCGGACATACTCCATGGCATGAAAAGCTATCAAAAGATGACTTCTATGCCCTCCTAAAAAACGAAATCTAACAGCAATGTCAAGGGCGCTCCGCGCACCCTTGACATTACCTAGCTTGACACTAAGTTTGAGAGCTCGGCGTCGATTTGTTCATCTTCGATTCTGTTGAAGAGGATTGAGGGTTGTGGGAGTTGTTGTTTTGGTGGTGCGGTGGTTGATATGGCGGAGTTCCAGTTTTGTTCTGCTAGGGGTGTGGTATATCCGAGGAGTTCCCAGAGCTTCTGTGCTGCTGTGGGTATTATTGGCGAGGATATTATGGCGAGGGTTTTGAGGCATTCTATACAGCATGCTATCGCTGTTTCTAGGGATTGTGTGTCGCCTTCTTTTGCGGAGACCCACGGTTTTTTTGTGTCGAAGTACACGTTACCGAGTTGTGCTAGCTCCATTATTGTTTGGCTGGCTTTTCTGATGCTGAAGGTTTCGTAGTGGTTAGCGGCTTTGTCTGCGAGGTTTTTTATTCCGGCGAGGAATTCTTCGTCTATGGTTGTGAGGGTGTGTGTTTTTGGGACGGCGGAGGAGCAATTTTTCTTTGCGAAGACGAGGGTTCTGTTTGCGAAGTTACCGTATTTTCCTAGGAGTTCAGCGTTGCAATGCATCTGAAAGGCTTTCCAGCAAAACTCCGAGTCTGAGGTCTCTGGAGCGTTAGATGCTATTGTGTAGCGTATTTGGTCTGGCGTATATTTCGTGAAGAAATCTTCGAGGTCGACATACCATCCTTCAGATTTGCTGAACTTCTTCCCTTCGAGGTTATAGAATTCGTTCGCTGGGAGTTCGTCTACGATTTTATAATCTTGATTTTGTCCCATCGTCATTGCCGGGAATATCACGGCGTGGAAAGGGATGTTATCTTTTCCTATAAATTGGACGAGTTTGGTGTCTGGGTCGCACCAATATTCTTTCCAAAGGTCGGGTTTTCCTTGTTTTTCTGCCCATTCCATTGACGACGATATATAGCCTATTGGAGCGTCGAACCATACGTACAGGACTTTCCCTTCGGCATCGTCGAGAGGCACTGGTATCCCCCATTTTGAGTCACGTGTTATCGCTCGAGGTCTTAGGTCTTCGATATAGTGCTCTACGAATTTCACTACGTTGGGTTTCCAATTTTTTGTCTCTAGCCATGTGAGGAGTTTATCTTTGAATTTATCGAGCATGAGGAACCAGTGCGTTGTCTTTTTAAGCGTCAGCGGTGTTCCTTTTATTTTAGAGCGTGGTTCTATGAGGTCTGTAGCGTCGTAAGCCATGCCGCATTTCTGGCATTCGTCGCCGCGGGCGTTATCGTATTGACATTTCGGGCATATTCCTACGACGTATCTATCGGCGAGGAATTTTTTTTCTTCTTCGGAGTATAGTTGTTCCGTCTCTTTTTTCTCGATATATCCGTTTTCTAGGAGGTCGAGGAAATATTGTTGTGAAGGTTCTTTGTGGTGTGATGTTGTTGTTCGCGAGTAGTGGTCGAAGGAAAAGTTCAGTGTCTCGAAGAATTTCTTATTGACTTCGTGGTATATATCGACGTGTTCTTGTGGTGTTCTTCCTGCGATGTCGGCGCTCATCGTTATTGCTACGCCGTATTCGTCTGATCCGCAGAAATATTTTACGTCGTTACCTTGAAGGCGTTGGAATCGGGAATATGTGTCACCGGGGAGGTATGCTCCAGCTATATGCCCGAAGTGTAGTGGACCATTGGCGTAAGGCAGCGCCGATGTTACAAGTATTTTCTTTCGCATCGGGCTTCCCTCTTGTGTGATGTGGTGTTATTCTTTGTCGTCTTCGATGTCGTCTTCGGTGTCGTCTAAGATTTCTTCGTCTTCGTCGAGTTTTTCGTCTTCGAGAGTATCTTCTTCGGTGTCGTCTTCTTCGGTATCTGTGTCGTCATCATTTATAGCTGCTTTTACTGACTCTAGTCCTTGTTGTGCTAGTATCATTTCGTCGGCTTGTTCTTCTACGACTTCTTCGAAGGTATCTACTCCTGCTGCTATTTCTTCTAGTGCGATACGTGCTGGGTTGTCACTTTTTATTGTGACGCGCGGACGTCGCCCTGTATCTATGATATTTTTTGTAAGTTTTATCGAATAGCTTACCAGGTCGAAAGAGCTTTTGAACTTCTTTCTAAGTTTTTCTACTGTCAATTGATTTTTTAGTCCCATAGATCCCTCTAATTATTATTTTTTACTAACTGATGTTACGCGCCAATTTTGCTTTAGTGGCATAGCGAAAGGGATGAGATGCAAATATTTCGACGAGCCAAGCTCAAATAGAGCTGGGCGAGGAGAAATACGCAGCAGATCGCCCTTGTAGCAAGCCAATAAAGTGAAAGTGGCGCATAAGGTCAGTTGTTAAAGGGAGTTTACCATTTCGCCCTTTATAATTCAAACTTTATGTTCTTCTGCTATGACGATACTTTTAAGTGTATCGTATGCTATATCTACGTCGTCGTTAACGACAACGTAGTCGTATTCAGGGATTTTGCTCATCTCTCCGTCTGCCATAGAGAGCCGTTGTTCTATTTTTTCTTGTGGTTCGGTGTCGCGTTCTGTAAGGCGGCGGCGCAATTCTTCTAGTGAAGGTGGAGCTATAAAGATAAACGTTGCTACGAAGCCTTTTCTTAGGTTCATCGCCCCTTGGACGTCGATGACCAGGAAGACGTGCTTTCCTTCGTCACGTTTTTTTTCTACTGTGCTTGCCAGTGTTCCGTAGTAGTTCCCGAAGACCTCGGCATATTCCAGAAATTCTCCGTGGAGGATTTTTTCTTCGAAATCTGCCTTGCTGAGGAAGTTATAGTGTTCTCCGGGGACTTCGTTGGGACGCGGGTCTCGTGTTGTACACGACACGCTTTCTACTACGCATGGGAATTCTGCGATGAGTCTATCGACGAGGGTATTTTTTCCTGTCCCTGCTGGTCCGCTTACGACGAACGCCGCGCCACGGTCTTTATTTCCTAATAATTTATATGCCATAAATTATAACTATCCTTTTTTTATAAATATTTCCTGTTTTTTTATCCTACGATACTTCCGAATATTATCCCGCTTATTGTCGCCATAACAATAACCAAGCTAACATAAGTCATTGTTTTTTTTGTCCCTAAAACACCACGTATAACCAACATATTTGGTAAACTCAATGCTGGCCCTGCGAGCAATAACGCCAAAGCCGGCCCTTTTCCCATGCCTGCACCGATTAGTCCTTGTAAAATTGGCACTTCTGTTAAAGTCGCAAAATACATAAAGGCTCCAACAACAGAAGCGAAGAAGTTCGCCATTAAAGAGTTTCCTCCCACGGCTTTATATATTAAAGAAGAAGGGATAAGCCCTTCATGTCCAGGCCTTCCTAAAAGCAATCCAGCGATAAATACGCCTACAATTAATAGTGGTATAATTTGTTTTGCAAACTTCCATGAAGCCTGTGTCCATCCTTTTAATTCATCCTTCTTAAACCATTTTGCAATAATCGCAAAAAGCGCTACCAGGAACCCCAAAGAAACAAACCATTTAATATTGAAGATCAATGCCCATAAGTCCTTATCATCATTCTGTGGTTTTGCCCAATTAACAAAAACCAAAAAACCTATCATTGAAAAGAAATACAAAAAATCTTGCGTCAATGTTCTCCCTTTTTTTTCTTCTACAGAAAGAATTTCTCCTTTTTCTCTTCTTTCTCTCTCTTCTTTATTAAATATCAAGTGCATCATCAACCCGATAACAACGCTAAAAAGTATTGCTCCAACCGCTCTTGCCAATCCTAGCTGAAAGCCTAGGATACGTGCTGTCATAATAATCGCTAAAACGTTTATCGCTGGACCTGAATAAAGAAAGGCTATAGCTGGGCCTAATCCAGCACCTCTTTTATATATCCCTGAAAATAAAGGAAGCACTGTACAAGAACAGACTGCCAAAATAGTACCGGAAACTGCAGCTACGCTGTAGGCAAGAATTTTATTTGCCTTTACGCCAAAATATTTTATTACTGAAGCTTTGCTAACGAACGTTGAAATCGCTCCTGCGATAAAAAATGCGGGGACAAGGCACAGCAAGACATGCTCTCTGGCGTACCATTTCACCAATGCCAAAGATTCAAAGATAGGGTTTCTAAAAGTTAGCCACTCCACAGGAAGGTAAAAACACGCGAGGAAGCCTATCAACATCAAAAAAAACTTTTTTGCTTCTTTCATTTTTTTTTGGCTACTCTACGTTTTGTATTTGTTCACGGATTTTCTCTAGCTCGCTTTTTGCTATGACGACGAGTTTTGCTATTTCGGCACTCGACGCTTTGGAGCTTATGGTGTTAATCTCTCTGTTTAGCTCTTGGACGAGGAATTCTATAGTCTTTCCCACGGAGTCTTTTTTCTCTGAGAGCATGCCGTTAAACTGTGCTATACTCGACCTTAAGCGTGTTATCTCTTCGGTGATATCGAGCTTTTCGGCGTATATCGCTACTTCTCGGAGTATTCTTTCTTCGTTTTCTGTGGTGCCGGCGACGACTTCTTCTATCCTGGCGAGAAGTTTCTCGCGGAACGCTTCTGTCGCTCCTGTGCTATTGCTTTCTATGGCGCTGACAGTTTTCTCTAGAGTTTCTATCCTTGCGACGATGTCGTCGTTGAGGGCCGAGCCTTCGGCATTTTTCATTGAAACGAAGCCTTCTAGTGCTTTATCGACGGCGGCAAGGACCGCCGAGCGGTAGCTTTCTTCGTCGGCGATATCATCGTCATATAGAAGAACGCCTTGCTCTTCGAGGAGAAGCTTTGGGTTAACGCCTTTTTTTTCATATCCCAGCTCTTCGTTTATCGCTGACCATGCATCGCGAAGCTGTCGCACCAGCGGCATGTTTGCTACTACAGACCTTGGTGATTTATCATCGTAGTATGCTGTGATATACACGCTGACGCTCCCCCGCGAAGTTGATCTTGCGACATGTTTCCTGACGTCTATTTCAAAACGTTGTAGCTCGCGAGGCATCGAAACTTTGACATCGAGATGTCTGCGGTTGACGGAACTCATCTCTACAACGAAGCGTCCTGCTTCACTGGTGACGTCACCGCGTCCATATGCTGTCATACTTCTTAACATAATAATCTCCTAATTTATTAGTTCAGAGTTCAGAGTTCGGAGTTCGGAGACAAAACTATCCCTATCCGCTATACGCTATTCCTATCCGCTATTTACTATACGATACCTAATATAATGCGAATTGTCAATTTTCATTGAAAATTTATCCTAAATCGTTGATCATTACATCTTAAAAATGAGGTTATTGCTATGAAAGCAGAAGATTTTATTATGTTGGCACAGAAGAAGATCTTGGAGACGAAAGTCTTCAACGTCGCGGAATATTCTGTGTTGCAGCCAGGAGATGTCACTGTAACACGTACTATCGTAGAGCATCGCGGTTCTGTTGTTTTCATGCCTATCACTGCCGAAGGCAAGCTTATCATCACGAAGCAATATCGCGCTGGTGTCGATGACATCGTCCTTGAGTTCCCTGCTGGTACTATGGACAAAGAAGGAGAGTCCCCTCTCGACTGTGCGAAGCGGGAGATCTGCGAAGAGGTCGGCTATGAGGCGAAGAAATGGACGTCTCTTGGGTATCATTTTCCTTCTCCGGGATATTGTAACCACAAAGAGTATGATTTTATCGCCGAGGAGTTATCTCCCAAGAAGCTCGAAGGCCCTGAAGAGGAGATAATAGAGGTTGTCATTATGTCTCCCGAAGAATTCGAGTCTGCCATCAAAGAAGGTGTCGTTGTTGATGGAAAGTCTTTATCTCTTTATCTAAAAGCTAAAATCATGGGTTTTTTATAGAATTATGGATTATAACAACGATGACATAATATGGAGCGACGATGGTGCTCCACGTTCAGCTTTCTTCGACGACATATATTTCTCTGCTGGAGACTGCCTTGCCGAGACGGAGCACGTCTTTTTGAAAGGCAACGACCTTCATAAACGCTGGAAGCAGTGTTCTACCTTCACAATAGCTGAGACGGGTTTTGGATCTGGGCTAAACTTTCTCGGTGCCTATAATCTGTGGAAGGACATCGCTCCTGGAGATGCTTCGCTGCGATATATCTCTGCAGAAAGGTTCCCTCTCAGCAAGAAAAACCTTGCGAAGGTATATAGTTCTATCCCTGAAATCGCTAATGCCGGTCCGCTGTTAGAACTTTATCCCGACACTCCCGAGACTGGCGTGTGTGACATCGCCTTCGAGAACAATGTTACGCTGACGCTATTCTTCGGCGACGTCCTTGAAAGTTTCGATATCATCGAAGCCGGCAGCGTTGATGCGTGGTTCCTCGACGGTTTTTCTCCGGCGAAAAACCCCGAGATGTGGTCAGACGCTGTTTTAAATAAAGTAGGGACAACAACGAAAGCCGGCGGAACCTTTGCGACGTTCACCTGTGCGCGTTGTATCCGTGAAGGTTTATCATTAGCAGGCTTTGACGTCGAAAAGGCCGGTGGCTTTGGGTCCAAGAGGCATATGCTCCGCGGGGAAAAGCAATGACGCATTCTTATTGGAGGCCTGACGGGCGCTGTCCTAGGCTTTTCCTGGCGCCGATGGAAGGTCTTGGCGATATATCGTTCAGGAAAGCGTTTACCAAGGTCTTCGGCGGCTACGACGAAGCGACGACACCGTTTATGCGCGTCCCTAGCAACGCCCATGTTAAGAGCCTCGCAAAGAAATACGATGCTCATCAGCTCGGCGACATACCTTGTGCTGCACAGATCATGGGCGGCGATGCTGTCCTTATGGCCTCTATGGCCGCAGAGCTTGAGGGTCGTGGCGCTCCGCGTATCGACATCAATGTAGGATGTCCTTCTAATACTGTCGTCGGCAGAAACGCTGGGTCTGTGATCCTAAAAGACCCTACGAAGCTCTATAACATCGCCAATGCTGTCGTCAATGCTGTAGAGATCCCCGTCTCGATAAAGATGCGTGCCGGCTTCAACGACGATGTCCTCTTCAAAGAAAACCTTCATGCTGCCGAAGACAGCGGCGCCAGCTTCATAATCGTCCATCCACGGACGAAAAAAGAAGGATACTCTTTGCCGTCGCACTGGGAGCGTCTTGTTATTGCGAAGGCATCGGTGTCGATACCTGTTGTTGGTAATGGTGACATTATATATAATAGTGATGCTGTTGCTATGGTAGAAGCTTCTTGGTGTGATGGTATCATGGTGGGAAGAGGGGCGCTTATGAATCCGTGGATATTCCACGACATACGCCGTGCTTTCTCATCGACGCCATATCATAAAGACCATGATGATGTGATACTCTTTCTCCATGAGGTGCTCCGTCTTTTCCCGGGGAATATGTCGCGACGTATCCGTATCAACAAGCTTAAAGGCATAGTAGTATTTTTATTCCACGACGATGCAGACAGCAAGGAGTCTCTTCTTAAAATGCAGCCAGACAATGATGCTGTGTTTTTAGAAGAAATAACATTGGCGTGGCGAAAGAAACAAAAAAAATATCATGAATAACAAGCGCTTATATATCTTTTTTATCATCATAGCCATCTTCGTGGCATCGTGGTTTGTCCCTATTACGCGCAGCATATGGGATTATATCGACAGAAATGTTTTCTTATCTCTCAACGGCTCTCTTGTAGGACACGTTGGCATGCAGAAATTCTTCGCTTGGCTTAACTCTCGATATGCCGACTGGATGTTCGAAGGCATCGCCGTCGGTGTATATCTTGCACATTGCATCATCAAGGGCGAGGTATCGCGACGTCAACGCCTACAACAACTGCTGTTTTTGCTGCTGTACATCGCTGCTATCCAGGTCTTCGTCAATAAAACGTTGTGTCTCAAGATATTACGCCTCTCCCGTCAGAGCCCTTCGCTTGTGCTTCCTGTTTCCGTCGACCTTTCTATCTTCCCGTACCTTAATAACAAGGTCTTTTCATATAACAGCTTCCCTGCCGACCATGCGACGTCGCTGTTTATAGTATCTTTCTTTTCGTGGTCGCATTTTCGTCGTCCTGTCGCTATAGTCAGCACTATATTGTATACGTTCCTTGCGTTGCCTCGCATTATTGCTGGGTCTCACTGGTTCAGCGACGTTTTTTTCGGAGGCCTTTGTTTCGCCGCTATTGCGTGGGTTCTTGCTATGTCGATACCATTATTAAGAAGGCTATCGCATAGCACTTCAAAAAAAATATAAATATTTAAGATTAAGATTCACAAAAAACATTCGTATGGTATATGTATTATAAGTAAGACATATCACTTATAAAACCCGAGGCCACAAACCTTACCATATAAAAAGGAGTTTTTTTATGCCTTCTACAGAACAAGAAAAGTCTATATCCGAAGAATACCTCGTTTCTTCTGCTATAAAGGCTATCATAATGGAAATTGGTAAAACTCTTACCGAAGACCACAATGCCACACCTAAAAAGCTCGCTACCGAGATGTGCGACACTAACATTGAGAAAGAGCTTTCTGAGCAATCTCCTGAGATGAACGAACTCGTCAACATCATAACTTCTGGTGTCATCGCTGAGTTCTCCAACCCTCCTATGGATGATTTCCTCACTCTCTTGGCTTCTATAGAGAATCTTACTGGGATAAAGGGCTTCGTCACATCCTGTGTCAAAACCTATGCATTCTCCCATGCTAAGAAGCTCGGCGAATCGTTGAACATCGCATAACGATATCTTCAGAAAAAATATAGTATATACAAGGTCTCCAGCATCAGTATGACGGAGGCCTTTTTCTTTCCCCTAAAAAAATCTCGTGTTACATACGTTTTTCCTTTGTTAAAATTAGGATTTTTGTTACAGTCTATTCTTATTTTAAGGGCGCATAGCTCAGTTGGTAGAGCTCCTGTTTTACACACAGGCGGTCATAGGTTCAAGTCCTGTTGCGCCCAAAAAATTTTCCTTAGCGGGAGTAGTTCAATTGGTTAGAGCACCGGCCTGTCACGCCGGAAGTTGCGAGTTCGATTCTCGTCTCCCGCGATCTTTTTATAGCGTATAGTTATAGCGTATAGTTATAGCGTATAGCGTATAGAAATCACCTGTTCATTATTCATATCGCTGTATCCATGATTATGGGTAATAATGTTTTATTTCCGAAAGAATTTTCTGTACAAATGTCTTCTCGTGGTGTATTTTCCTGTGAAGATTAGGAGGGCTATATTATGGCAACAAAATCGCGTATCACTACCGGGAAGTCGTTTACGACATATTTTTATTCTGTAATTTTTACAGCTCTTGGGGCTTTATTAGCGGCGATATCTATAGAGATAATATTCGTTCCCAACGATCTTATTGACGGCGGTATCGTTGGTATTGCCATGATTTTCGGCAAGCTTTTCGGACAGCAATTCATCCCATATTTTCTTCTTCTTCTAAATATGCCCTTTTTATATCTCGCATATAAGAACATCAGCAAGACCTTCGTCATACATATGATCGCAGCGGTATTGATGTTCGCGGGTTTTCTTTTCTTTCTCCATGGCAAAGCGCCTTTTGTTGGAGGCGACGCCCTTGAGATCGTAATCCTCGGTGGCGTCTCTCTCGGCGCTGGCCTCGGCCTTATCATCAGGATGGGTGGGTGTCTCGACGGCACTGAGATCTTAGGAATCATTGCTAACAGCCGAAAAGGTTTCACTGTAGGACAGGTTGTCTTCGCCATAAACCTCCTTATCTTCGCATTGGCAGGAATCGTCTTCCGCAGCTGGCGTCCTCCTTTTTTATCTCTTATGACCTATTTCGTTGCTATGAAGGTGATGGACACCGTCATTGTAGGCCTTGAGGAGACGAAGTCGGTAAACATCATCTCTAGCAAGGTAAAAGTCATCTCCGACGCTCTAATCCACGAACTTGGCCTCGGTCTTACTATAATGTATGGTAGGGGTGGTTTTTCTAATAAAAACCGTGAGATAATATACGTCGTTGTCGAGCGTCTTCAGCTCGCCGAGCTTAAGAAGGTGGTATATCGTGAAGACCCTTCGGCATTCATCGCCATACAGAATCTACACGAGATCGCCAATGGTCGACAAGGCATCAAGAAGAGAACGCGTCGCAAGACTCCAAAAAAACGCCGCGCCAACGCACAATGATCAATGCTCAATGCTCAATGATCAATGATCAATGATCAATGTTTTTCCTGTCCGCTATTACTATATTCTCAATATGTGGTGTATGGGGGAACTGGTCTATGGGCTGTATTGACGTCAATGAATACCCTTCTGCAACGATATCGGCGACGTTCTTTGCCTGTGTTTTTGGATTGCATGAGATGTAGACGATTTTTTTTGGGCGTAGCCGTAAGATATTGGCGATGGCATCTTCATCGAGGCCTGAACGCGGAGGGTCTACGATGACGACATCGACATTGTCGTCGACGTCTGCCAAGGCTGTTCCGACATCGCCTTGTATCACTTCCATATTTTCTATGTTATTGTCTTTGATATTCTCACGAGCATCGAGAACGGCTTCAGGGGAAAGTTCTATGCCGACGACTTTTTTGGCAGCTTTCGACACACATAGCCCTATCGTTCCAGTGCCGCAGTATAGGTCGTATACGACGTCTTCTTCGGTGATATCGGCGTGTTCTAGGGCTAGGGCATACAGTTTCTCGGTCTGGATGGTGTTTGGCTGAAAAAACGCTGCTGGGCTGATGTTAACCGTTATCGCTCCCCTGTCTCCGACGTCAAGGATCTCACGGACGTATTCAGGGCCATATAGGTGCATCTCATAGAATTCTGTTGGTTTTCCAGCAACGAGCTGTTGTATGCGTATGAAGATGCTGACTTTGTGGTTTTCATCTTCGCAAGAGGCGCGTATAGCCTCGACGAAGGCGGCGATATCATCATGAACGAGGGCATAGTCGGGGTTCCCTGAGACGGTAAGGACAGCCATCCTGTCGCCGGTATTTTTTCCTTCGCGGAACATCACTTCTCGAAGCGTTCCTTTATCTTTTGGGTGGTAATATGCCTCTAGGTCGGAGTTTTTCCACCACTGCCGTACGGCGTCTAGGGCCTCGACACACCATCTGCTTGTGATATAGCATTCTTCGATATCGACAACGCGCGCCTTCGCCATAGGCATCATAAGTCCGGCGAATTTCTCTCCTGCGGCGTCCTGTGAAAACGAGAAGTCCATCCTATTACGGTAATACCATGGATCTTCACATGGAATGATGTCATGGAAAACTGCGGTATCAGAATATCCAGAAAAAAGCTCACGGACGGCGGATTCTTTGTGGTTTGTCTGTCGATGATATGGCACATGCTGCATGCTACAGCCGCCGCACACGCCTGCGTGTTTACATCGTAGAGGCTCTCTTTCCGGTGACATCGTGATAAATTCTTCTACACTGGAGATATATCGCCTCTTTACCCTACGAGCCAAGACAACCTTGACGACGTCGCCAGGAACAGCGCCGCGGACTTCTACAGGACATTCTTCGTTGCGGACATTGATATAATATCCCAAGCCATTTCCTTTGCCGGAAAAAGCGACGATATCAATAATGGCTTCTTTTTTTTTTCTGCGTCCCATGGCATATATTATAGACTGTTATCGAAAAAACTGCACACAAAAAAAAGGGAGGCATCGCCTCCCTTATCTTTTATCTGCTAAAGAAAATTATTGCTTTACTTCTTCTTTTTCTTTGGAAGTTTAGCTGTAGCTTTTTTCTTTACTACTTTTTTCTTCTTTACAACTTTTTTCTTTACGACTTTCTTCTTAGCTGGAGCTTTTTTCTTTACTACTTTCTTCTTAGCTGGAGCTTTTTTCTTTACGACTTTCTTCTTCTTAGCTGGAGCTTTTTTCTTTATGACTTTCTTCTTTTTAGCTGGAGCTTTTTTCTTTACAACTTTCTTCTTCTTAGCTGGAGCTTTTTTCTTTACTACTTTTTTCTTCTTAGCTGGAGCTTTTTTCTTTACGACTTTCTTCTTAGCTGGAGCTTTTTTCTTTACAACTTTTTTCTTCTTAGCTGGAGCTTTTTTCTTTGCTACTTTTTTCTTTACTGCTTTTTTCTTCTTAGCTGGAGCCTTCTTTTTTTTCTTCTTGCCCGGCTTCTTTTCTTCTTTGATAGACTCTTTGCGATAGAGCTTTGCTATCTTTTCGAGCTTAACAGTGCCTGTACGGACACGCTGTGAAGCAGCCTTATTACCGTTGTCGGCTTTTTCCAAATCAGCCACGGCCTTTACAAGAAGGTCCTTAAGCTTTTTTATTGTTGTTGATAATGCCATTATTTAAACTCCTCCTTTTAGAGTTGGTGCATTTTAGGTTTGATAACTTTATCAAACAATTTATTTATTAAATAATCCCTTTTGAATATATTGTGCAACATTTTTTTTAAAAATATAGCATTTTCTTTAATTTTTACCTGAAATTCCGGGTTTTATCGCTGTTTTTCGGTGATTTTATAATTTTTCATAGAAAAGTGCATTTTATTTGAAATGTTGTTATAAGGTGTTTTGTAATCAAAGGATCTTCGTTATATGGTTTTTTTGCGGAAGACATGTTTTTTTGTGGTTTTGTCATTATCAGCGTTGTCAGCGGTAATAGCTGACAGCGGCGTTTCTTCATACGACGAAGATCTTCTTCGTGCGCATCGCTTTTCTAGTGCGGGCCTTTATTCCGACGCTGCTCTTATATACAATAAAGTTTTAGGCTCTCTCGATGTTTCGGTGGAGTCTTCCAAAAAACATGCTTTCTATGACATGGTACGGTATCTTCTTGCGGAGTCATATTATCTTTCCGACGAGTATCGCGATGCTCTTGACGTCATTGCCCGCGCAGATTTTTCTGACGAGCAGTACCATGCTAAGGCGTTGTTATTACAGGGCAGCGCGTATCATCATCGTGGCGACTATGCACAAGCCGTATCGGTATTAGTGTCGTACCTAAACCTTGGTCCTCGTGAAGCTCTTCTCAACTATGACAAAGCTCAGTGGCTTCTTGGTTTCTCATATTACAAACTCGGCAAGATGACATTCTCAAGGCGTCATCTTCGCAATATAAAATATTCTGAAGGCGGCGACAACGGATACTATCATCGTGCGCAGATATACCTTGCGAGGATACACCTTATCGATCGCAACCCCGACAATGCCGTCGAGGTTTTAGAGGCTTTGCTTGAAGTCCTTCCCTCCCGCGACGCTCTTAGCTATGAAGCGTCGTATATCCTTGGCGAGATAGCGTTCAGAAGCGGCAGGTATTCTGAAGCTGTAGAGTGGTACAGCAGTGCCGTCCCACATCGAAACTACGAGCTTGCCGACTGGCATTCCAACGCCCTTTATAATATAGGGTGGTGTTATCTTAAGCTCGGGGAAGAGGGCAACGACGATATCACAACGCGTTCTGTGTCGCTCAGCAATGCCATAGAGGTTTTCGAGAAGCTCGCCGCCCACAATGGCGACGAACGCGCATACCTTGCTCTTGCGAGGATATACCTTCTCCGTAAAGATCTTCTCGGCGATGAAAGCGACAGCGCCCGTATCGAGGAGATTCTATCCCACGACGGTCTTTTTCTTTCTCGAGATACTGCTGCCGAGGCTTTGCTTCTCCGTGGTGAGGCGGCGAAGTCATACAATGCCCGTGCCGATATATATCGCAGCCTTACCGACGACAGTTTTTCGGCATCGCCATTATACGGCTTAGGCTGGTATTACCGGGGTCTCAACGACTTCAAAGAATACCTCGAAGGCGGGTCTTCGTGGCATAATCTCTGTGACGACGCCATAGAGGCTTTTGGCAAGGCGTACGACATCCTCGTCGACAGCGACAAAGAAAAAGCCGCCCTTGCCTTGAAATACCTTGCGCAGGCGAATTTCTCTCGTGGCACTAGCGCGACGCGCCTTTCTGCCGCTGAAGCTCTCGAGCGTCTTGTCTCCAGCGCCGACCTCTTCGATGCTATTGATTGCCGCGACGAGGTTCTATATCTTCAAGGTTTCGTAGCATACCATCTTGAGGATGCGGAGGCATCGAGTTCTCTTGTCGTCGATGCTCTCGAGCGTACCGTCGCAGAATACCCAGACAGTGCTTTTGCTCCTATGGCGTTGAGTCTTCTTGGCACACACTATTTCCACAGCGGCGCCCATGAAGATGCCGAGAAGACCTTCCTTGTCCTTGCAAAGCGCTACCCTTCATCTTCTCTTGCTGGCGATGCATGGTTCTGGGCTGGAGAGGCTGCCGACTGGCAACATAGCGACGATGACATCGTAAAAAAATACCGGCGTACCGCCTTCGAATGTTATCCTTCGAGCTCTCATGCCTCAGAGGCATATTTTTCTTACTATTCTTTCGCGGAATACCTTCGCAGCAATGTCGACGCTCTAGAACATATATATGCTATGGAAGATCTCTTCCCCACAACGCCACACCTCATCGTAGCATATTACCTAATAGGCCTCGACAACAAAGTCGTCCACTACGACGACAACGACGAAATCGTCCGTGCTAGCGACTACAAAGCTGCTATTTCTTCTTTCGAGAAGGCCTCTGACGCCTTCGAAACGTGTTACGACAGTGGCGTCATCACCGACGATGCTCTGGAATATTTCGCGACGATACGATACCGTGCCATCTTAGAAAATGCTTTGATTAAGATGATCATCGCCGATGATACCGAAGGTGCAGCACGACGTCTTTACCTCGAAAGTGCTGCGAAGATCCTTAACGACATCGTCCGAGTCTTTGATGGCGATGACGATATCATGCGATCGCTCACCGGCGAGAGGCCTTTCCCTCGCCTTCGTGAAGAGAGCGAATACAGCCTCGCCATTGCATATATCAAGATGAAAGATTATTCCTCTGCGGAGAAGGCCTTGTCGTCGTTGCTAGGCCATTACTCTTCGGCGAAGATATCGCGAGGATATTACCTCTCGAGGGCGTGGTACGAACAGGGACGCCTTGCCATGGAGGCACACAACGACTACGACCTTGCGATAAAGTTTTTGCTTCGCGCCGAAGAGGCCGCCCAAGACAGAGTCCTCAGCGACGAGCAGAACCTCGACCTGTGGATACAGCAGAGCGCGTGTTACCGCGCCTTAGAGCAATATGATACTGCGATGCTTATGCTGTCGAAAGTCATCAACGAAGACGTCATCTCGCCGCTGCGCATCAAAGCGATGTATCTTCGTGCAGAGGTCTACGAAATTCAGGGACGCCGTGAGCTCGCCCTTAAACAATTAGAAGTCACAGCCCTTTCCGGGGGCGTGTGGGGAACGTTAGCACAAGAAAAGTTGGAGCAAGACTATGTTTTCTTTTGATACTATAGCATTTACAGAGATATGGAAACATATCAGCACAATAGCAAACTGGAACCTCATACTCGTCCTTATCTTCGGATGTTCTGTGGTGAGTTTCGCCATATTCATCGAGAGGATGCTTCTCCTTAAGAGGTCTGAGATCGACACCAATGCCTTCGTGATAGACCTCAGGAAGAGCCTCCGTTACGGCAACTATGTCGAAGCAATAGCGTCGTGTGAAAACACTGGAGGCCCTTTGTCAAACATCGTGCGGTCAGGGCTTATGAGGCACAACAGAAAACAAGACGAGATCGAAGATGCTATGGAAGTCACTGGCATGCTCGAGATCGCCCTCCTAGAAAAAAACACCAGGATCCTCTCGATAATAGCACACATCGCACCGCTGATAGGACTTCTTGGGACGGTGCTTGGGTTTATAAGGGCATTCGGAGAGATGCGCCTTTCCGGGCTTATGGATATCTCGACGACGAATATCGGCGAAGCGATGGAATACGCCCTCGTCACCACCGCCGCAGGCCTCGTCGTCGCAATACCAACCTTCGTCGCCTACAACTACCTTGTAAGCCGCGTAGACCGGTTCGTCTTGGAAGTGCAGACGACGTCATCAACTATCGTCGACGTTCTCGTCAACCAGCGTGAAGACTATGAAATTTAAGACGACGCTAAAGAAATCCAGAAGCTTTATCGATCTGACGCCGCTCGTCGACGTCATATTCTTGATGCTAGTATTTTTCATTGTAACCTCCGACATCTTGCCGTTGAAATCCCTAAACGTCGAAAACCCTGAACTCGATAGGACTTCGACACCGATGACCAGCCAGATAATCGTTGTCATGGACGCCCAGAACGTCATATACCTCGGCCCCCGCAAAGACATCACCAGCCTAGTAGGACTCAAAGCCTCGCTTATAAATGAGGTCGCCGTCACCAAGAAGCAGAACCCTGGCGTCGAGCCTACCATCGTTCTTAGCGTCGACAAAAGCGTAGAATATGGCCCTTTCCTTAGGATGTTCTCCGCCGCGCAAGAGTGTGGCACCAAGGTACGCCTTGTATATAGGTCTTCAGACAAAGCCCTCGAAACTACCGCGCAGGGTTTTTGAATATGCTGACCATAGAGAAAAAGCATGACGGCAAAGGCATCGCTATAACGATGGGAAAAAGAAACCGTTTCTTTACCACCGACACAATGCGCGCCTTCGCCGCGGCTATTCTCTTCCACGTCCTTGCTCTCGTCATCTTCAAGGTAAGTATGGCTTCTGCCGACGTCGAGGTCATACACCGTCCTATCACCGTCGGTGCCGATATGAGCGACGCCATCGCCGTCACGGGAAGCACGTCGTCAGTAAGCATCGACGCTGGAGGCCTCCTTCCACGGCATATCTCCGAACCCGAAGCTTCTGTCCCTGAAGCTCCGCCGATACCGGTATCGACCATCACTATGGCGACGAAACATAACAAAGAAGACACCCTCGTCGAAGGGATATTCTGGCAGACGGAACATATCGCCGAGATGCCTTCTCATGAAGATTTCGCCTATGCCACAGAATATTCTCCCGTCACCGTGGCCGTCTCCGGGACCTTGGCATCGTGTGCCGTCATCGACGATGGCCTTGCAACGATAAGGTCGCGCTCTTTACGCCATGGCGACACCTCATACTATACGGTATCGTATGCCGTCGCCGTAGAAAATAAGAAAGGAAAGGTCTTCTGGAGCGACGCCATAGAAAAGGCACCGTCGCACAGCATCAACGCCATAGCGCGTAATATCATCGAAACGATGGTCTTCGACGTCGAAGACGTCGTCACTGAAGGCATTGTCAATATCACCTTCGAAATCGAAGACGACGCCGATGATATCATCTCAGAGCTCTATTCCGAAGGAGTGTTGGCTTTATTTAATGAATGACACTGCGGGCATTTCGTCAGTTCTACAGTAATCTCTTCAAGATAAGTATAACGACAATATTCACAGACTATAAGGTTCTTCTCAAAAGGCAACGTTGTGTTGTCTTTCTTCTTAAAATGATGATATAACACCAACCCAAAAACCACGCCAAGAGTAAGCGCCAAGTAGAACGTAAATGCTGTAGCCGAGGTTATCTCTATCATAAGCTTTTATATCGTGTATATAGTATAATATTTTATATCATATCATCACCATCGCTGTCTACCTCTTGCGTCGAAGGTCTGATAAAAGACTTTGAAAATATATGGGTTTTTATACTACAGTATAGAAGAATATAACAATTTCAATAACGATGTCATTCTCAACAATCGACGGAACAATTTCTAGCCCAGATTTTCTTTTACTAGAAACCAATTCTAAAATCATTGCACTTTCTCGAGAAGATCAAGAAACAGTAGCCACTCTTGATACAACTCTTTCATATATAGCGGAAGCTAATTTACATGAATACACCGCTTTTACTTTACGTAGGATTATGACATCACGTGCTATAGTTATAAGCACTACCGCTACAAAATTTCCCTCTCCAGAAAAAAAAGAGGATGTTTCCCATGGCTTATCATCTCTAACGCCAGTACAATCTTCCCAAAGCAGCTCTTTTCCGCACGTCTTAAATGAAAGATTCCCTGAGATTAGATATTCTCTACCAAGCTTTCTACATGTTTTCCAAAAAACGGGGTATCGTGTGGTTTACGACAACCGCTACAGAGTCCCTGTCTGTGTAGGCGAAAGATTAACTTGGTCATCAACCCATGGAGAGGTAAAAAACCGTAAAGAAGCCCCGACCATATTTTATGACGCCAAAGAGTTAACCGATTCTCGTAGCAGCATCGTTGAAAAAATTAGAGAAAGCCCTCTTCTTAGTCTTGGACACCTCGCGAAAGCCAGCCATAATAAATGTACAGAAGAAAGATACATTGAAACATTTTCAACGTTGAATATCGCTCCTCAAGTTCTATCTCTCAATACTGGGGTTTGGCACGATCTCGAAAATTCAATATCCAAAGAGCTCACACTAAATAATGTGATCCATATCTACACAGGAACGCTCTTTCATAAAAAAACGGAAATTCACGGAGACACCTTACATCTTCATAAAACCTTGGGGGACGATGGGCCCGCCATCCCCACACATTTTTTTAAAGTTTATAGCGTTACAGAAGGTAGCAGAGTTAAAGAAACTAAAGCATTCCTTATTCCCAACGAAGAATTAAGAAGTGGAGCTAAATATACAGATTATGAAGTCAGTGTCGAAGAAGTTGAGGATCTTTCTAATCTAAAATTTTTTGAGCTGGAAAAAACAAGTCTAACACCAGAACAATCGCCAACAAGACGAGCCGGAAAACGACATAAAAGAAAACGTAGCGCGTCGCTTGATGTCACACAACAACAACCCCGGCCAGATTCTGCTCCACCAGTTCCTTCCTAATAATATTTTTCACATTGCCAACAAAGACGCTCTTCTAATATCGTCGTTTTTATGTTTTCATCGTCACGGTTTTTCCCTTCTCTGTCGGAATGTTGCAGGAGATATTCTTCGTTCCTAGCAAAGCATCCGGCGTTGTTGTATGGCATAGGAGTGTTTCTCGGGTTCCGCAGCGCCTTTTCATGGCAGTGGGCGCTCGTCGTCCCTATCATCCTTATCATCGCCCCATATTTCTCCAAGAAAATTTTCGATGTAGGAAAGGAGAACCGCACACGTATTATGTTTGCTGCCATTCTTGGCATCGTTTCATTCTTCGTAGCCTTTATCGTATATGATTTCCCTGTCGTCGACGACGACGGTGTCACCGGCAAGGCACATATCGACATATCTTCTATCACGCTGTCGAAGAGCCACTTCGGCGAGGCGTGGGTATATCGTGGCGCTGTGCGTTCTTTCGTCGCTGATGACAACATCATCGCCAGGAATGTCCCTTATATCATGTATATCAGCAAAGGAAAGCAGCGCCTTTCTGCCGACAGGAGATATATCCTCGACGCCACGATCTCCGCAACCGAAGGCATGGTATATCGACTAAAGCCCGACCTTCAAGGAAAATGGTATCCCGTCCCACACAGCTGGAGTATGGCGGAATACCGTCTTCGCGCAAAAGGTGCTGTAACGTCATACCTCACAAGAAAGCTTTCGCGCCATCGTAGCGCTTCTTTCCTTGCGGGCCTTGCCACTGGAGAATACCACGACAGAAGCACGCTGTTTCAGCTGGGGCGTCTAGGCCTCCAGCATATCATGGCGATATCAGGCTTCCACTTCGCGATAATAGCGGCGCTTCTCGCCCTCATGCTTAAAGCTTTTTTCTCTTTGCGCGTGTCGTCGTATATACTAATAGCGCTTCTCAGCAGCTACTTCGTCTTCATAGGATGCTCGCCTTCGATACAACGAGCATGGCTTTCTGCAGTGATAACAATAATCGGCGTCCTCGTCGGCAGGCCGACATATGCCCTAAATACCATAGGCATCGCGATGCTAGCGATACTGTCGGTAAGTCCCCTGCTATGTATGAACCTGGGATTCCAGTTCAGCTTCCTGGCAACGATAGCGATAGTATCGCTATACCCTCCTATCGAAGCTCTCCTCGGAAATATCTCAGCAACAAGGCCGCTAGGTGCCATGAAGAAGCTTCCATGGTATGAGCAGTGGGGGTATCTCGTCGTCGCGTTCCTAAAAAAGGCGTGCGCCGTAACAATCGCCGTACATATTGTCTCGGCGCCGATGATGCTACTATATTTCCATAAATTCCCGCTGCTAGGAATCCTTTTCAATATATTCTTTCCGTTCCTGGTAAGCATCGCAATAGCAGCACTACTTGTCACCATGCTCATCGACCTCGTCATCCCCGCCGTCGCCGCGATGTTCTTCTCGGCAATAGACGTCTACACCGCCGCAATCATAGACTTCGCCGTGGCAGTGCCAGCGACGATGAACTTCGCAATAAGGACACAGGCGATCTCACCAACGCTCTTCACCGTATACCTATGCCTCATCGCTATCATCGCCATAATCTCCTACGACACCACCGAAACAACAAAACAACAATGGCAATTTATTTAGTGGCGGAGCTCCGCGCCCCGCCACCCGCGACAAAGGGCGCGCGCCCTTTGTAAACCCGCGGCAAAGCAAAACCCACAGGCGAGACGCCTGTATTTTTTGCTTTGCCTTCGCCGTCATCACCATCGAAACGATGGCGATGATATATATTCAGAAACAATAGGTCTCTATCAATGTCATACTTAATAACGAATATATTGACGGAAAGTGGTGTTTTGGAGTACAGTAGTGTTTCGTTTTACGATAGTAATGTGGCGATCGTAGCTCAGTTGGTTAGAGCACCGGATTGTGATTCCGGGGGTCGTGGGTTCGAGCCCCATCGATCGCCCTTCTTTTGTCCCGTCATCGGGCATTATCTCTCCTTTTTTCTGGCATTGTTTTTATTGCGAATGTATAGTGACATATTATTGGCATGGTTCAAAAGATTCGACGGGTCTGGCCTGTCATCTTTGCGTTTCTCCGAAGGAAAATGCAAAGACGCAGGCCTGACCCTAGAACGAAAATGAACCATGCCCATAATATGGTTAAAATTTTAATCCTATATCACCATGAACAAAAAAAATAAGAATAAAAAGAAAAGCAAGAAATATAACAACGAGAAGGTTCTACACCCTCACCATGAGGTAAAAGGCCTTATCGTCTTAACTCTCGACGCCATACTGCTATTGAGTCTTTTGAGTTTCACCGATGGCAACGACTCTTCCAACTGGCTAGGCCTTATGGGCTATACCGTTGCTTGGGTGTCGCAGTATCTTTTCGGCTTGGGAAGCTATATCATCAACATCTTTCTGGCATGGGTAGGCATACACCTTCTTATCAATAGACCTATCGCTAGGCTCGGCATAAAGACATGTTATTTTGGTATCTTGCTGTCATCGGCATGCATACTTCTAAACCTCGTCGCCGAAGCATACCCACAGGCAACACTATGGTTCGACGGTATGGTGTATTCGCAGAAAATCCCACGTCCACAGGCTTTTTCATACACGGCGACACGCTACAACCTCGGTGGCGTACCTTTCTACTACATCTTCCGCGACCTTCCTGTCATCAACCTACAGCGTATCTTAAGCAACGTCGGTACGGCGTTGATATTCTCTACGACGACATTAACATCACTGCTCCTTATGACACATACCAGCCTAATGGCGCCATTCATCGTGATGTGGAACGGAATATTATGGTCTTGCAAAAAGCTAGGAATAGCAACGTGGGCGCTCTGTAAGAAAGCCTGGGAATCACTACGCTCTATAAAGATCACAATCCCTAAGTTTCGTTTCAAGAAAAAGATCCCCCTAAACACCTCCAACGACATCGCCATCGACACCTTCGAAGAAGAAGAGTATGACGACCTCCCTCTCGAAGAAGAGCCTATCCCCGAGCCTCCAAAGAGTGCAATCACCGCTACACTACCAACACAGAAGGTAGAAAATGTCGACGTCGTCGAAGACGAAGAATCAAAAGAATACGACTACAGCAACTACAAGCTGCCCCCTATATCATTAATCTCCGACGCCAAGAAAGGCGACCAGTCAGTCTTGAAGAAAGGCCTAAGACAGCAGGCAGAAGTCCTCGAAGAGACGATGCTAAGCTTCGGCATCGAAGCGAAAGTCGGACAGATAAACTGTGGCCCTACGATAACATCTTTCGAAGTACACCCTGCCGTCGGCGTAAAAGTCCAGAAGATCAAAGCCCTTGCCAACGACATCGCCCTAAACCTTCGTGCGCGGTCGATACGCATAATCGCACCAATCCCTGGGAAGGCCGCCGTCGGCATAGAGATCCCCAATGCCTCTCCGCAAGAAGTGTCTTTCAAAGACATGCTCGCAGCATACCGTCAGCAATCAAAAAAGGCTAAGATCCCTCTACTCCTTGGGAAGTCCGTCAGCGGAGCCTCGATAAACAGCGACCTTACGAAGATGCCACACCTCATCATCGCTGGCGCTACAGGTTCAGGGAAATCGGTATGTATGAACGGCATAATAATGACGATACTGATGAACTTCAAACCCGACGAGATAAAACTCGTGATGATCGACCCCAAGAAGATAGAACTCACACCATACAGCAATATCCCACATATGGTGGCACCAGTAATAACAGAACCACACGAAGCATGTACCGCGCTGAAATGGATGGTTAAAGAGATGGAATGGCGCTACGAAGTGTTCAGACAGGTAGGCGTAAGAAACCTCGCCTCCTTCAACCACAGACCCGCCAATGCTGAATTCGAAGATTCCCTGGAAATAACGATACCGAAGAAGATGCACTACATCGTCTGTATCATCGACGAGCTCGCCGACCTTATGATGATCTCTAGCAACGATATCGAGATGCCAATAGCACGCCTTGCACAGATGGCCCGCGCCGTAGGGATACACGTGATAATAGCAACACAGCGTCCTTCGCGAGAGATAATAACAGGGCTGATAAAGGCGAACTTCCCCGCAAAGATAGCGTTCAAAGTCGCTAGCAGGATAAACAGCCAGATAATTCTCGACGAGACCGGCGCAGAAGCACTCCTCGGTAATGGCGATATGCTTTTCCTTCCACCAGACACCTCAGCATTAACGCGCGCACAAGGTCCGCTCGTCCACGACGAAGATATCGCAAAAGTAATAGAATTCGTAACAAAACAAGCACCTACTAACTACCTGATAAAATCTTTCAAAGAAAAAGCTAGCCACTTCACCGAAGCCCTACTCAGCAGCAACGACGCCGAACTCGATAGCCTATATTACGACGCCGTAGAGACTGTTAAAGCCGCAGGAACGGCATCAACGACATTCCTGCAACGCAAACTAAAGATCGGATACGCACGAGCAGCAAGCCTAATGGACGTGATGGAAGAAAATAACATCGTAGGCCCCGCCGACGGAAGCAGACCACGGAAAGTCCTCGCTAATGTCCTCGCTGATAGCGGCGTAGAAGAGAGCGTAGAAAAGGAGTAGGATTTTTTACCACAGAGGACACAGAGATCACAGAGTTTTCACGGAGAGTGCCCACTGCGCAGAGCGCGCAGCGAACACGCTTCTCATCATTGTCTGTGGCAGACAATAATGAACAGGGATACTGTCGTGTCTGGGTTATCAGCTCCCCGAATGTTCGGCCTTGCCCATTACAATAACAATTAGGAGAGCGCTATGTCTGATAATGATTCTGCTATAACACCGCTTATCGAAGGATATGAGCGTTTTCGCAAAAAAAACTTCGAAGAGAAGCCTCTATCTGAAAACTTATTCCATGAGGGACAGAACCCCAAGGTTTTGATTGTAGCGTGTTGCGATTCGCGCGTTGATCCCGCTATTTTAACAGAATGTGATCCTGGCGATATCTTCGTCGTACGTAATATCGCCAACTTGATTCCTCCATTCGAAAGCGATCTCCATCATCATGGCACCAGTGCTGCCTTGGAATACGGTGTGAAGGTTTTAAAGATAAGCGATATCATTATTTTGGGACATAGCCATTGCGGAGGAATACGTTCTTTGTTCGAAGCTCCCGATGATAAAGACCCCTCAAGCTTTATCGATACATGGATGGATATCGCCAAGCCTGCCAAAGAACATGTTGTAGAACAATATCCCAACGACTCTATAGAAGAACAGGCACGCCATTGCGAAAAGGAATCGTTGCTGTTGTCGTTAAAAAACCTCAAAACCTTCCCTTGGATTGCCGAGCGTGTTGCAGCAAAAACGCTCTCAATACATGCGTGGTATTTCGATCTTGAAACCGGCGATATTGAAGCTTATGATGAAATGGGCCAGCCCTGCGATTTGCGATAGAAGAGTATGGCTTTACCACGGGAATAGGATTTTTACCACAGAGGGAGCGGAGAGACACAGAGTTACACAGAGAGTGCCCACTGCGCAGAGCGCGCAGCGAACACGCTTCTCGCCATTGCCTGTGGCAGGCAATGACGAACAGGGATACTGTCGTGTCTGGATTATCAGCTCCCCGAATGTCTGAATGTTCGGCCTGACCATATCATTTTAATGGCTCTGGCAAAACAACATCTTGCGGAGATATAGGAAAGATCGTCGCAACATCAATATTCGCTTTTTCACAAGCCTCTTCAAGAAATTCTTCACTTTTTATTTCGTCATCTTCTTCTAAATCAAAGTACATGATATTGCCGTTGCACAGAAAAACTAATGGAACACAATCATAACGAGAAGCATTCTCATCATCGTTAAAGATTATGAGAAAAGAAATAAACTCCGCAAAATATGTGGGTTTCCCAGGATATTGTTTGAACGCTTCATTAGCATCTTTAAAATCTGCAATAAGATTGAGAATAAGCATCCTCAATTCCTCTACTGTAAATAGGCGGTTCGTTCTAAAGTATGAGCCAAGCTTGCCCGTTTCTTTAAAATATTCTTCTATATTGCTCTCGGATTTCATTTCATATTTTTTATAAACATGCTCTGTAAATTTTTTGTAGAATTCATTAATATCTATGTCGGCATCTTTGTAATAAGCTTTTGCTCTCTCTTCTATTTCTTCAAACTCTTTGTGCATCTCATCCATAGCCCCTATGCCCTCCTTACAAAAAGCTTCAATATCACCATCTGCTCTGGCAAACGCTTCCTCGATTTCCTTCATAGCGGCATCACCCTTCTTACTAAAGGCTTCATAATCAGCATATTTATCGGCATAGAGCGTTGAAAATAAAAGTGGTAGACATAACAGTAAATATTTCATAAGTTCACCTTATTCCTTTTGGGTAGTGGGATTGTCGTTTTTTTCACTTTTGAGAAAGCGGCCTGTATCATCATATAGCGAATATATCGGAGATATGGTCGCAGGGTCTATACCAGCCTTTTCACACGCCTCTTCAAGGGATTCTTTGATTTCTTCCTTCCCTTGAACTATTTTGATTAAATCGCTAAACCTGTAGCAAAGAAAACCCTTCTCTGAAGTAGCATTGGAAACTTCATCATGAGGAGGTAGTTTGTCCCCGTCACAAAGACCTATCATAATAGTGATACGATCCGCTGGAAATGGATATTCAACGAGGAGCGGCCTGATTTTTTCGTTGTTGTTTATCGCCTCTTGAAAATCTGCAAGTAACGCTAGTACAAGAGGCCGCAATTCATCAACGGAAATCATGCGCTTCATGCCGAATGCCCCGCCTAAGAAGTCTATTTTTTCAGGAAAGTGATATAGGTCTGCTAGATACAGTAAATGATATTTTTCGCATAGGCGTTCTACACATTCCTCATAAATTTCGTTGATAACTTTATCGCTCTCCTGACGATTATCTGGTGTGCGAAAATGATAATATTCATCGTTTGCATAAAGCATATGGGACGAAAAGAATAAACACAGGAACAACAGTAAATATTTCATGATTTCGTCTTATTTCTTTTTGGTAGTGGGGTTATCATTTTTTTCCGTTTTAAGAAAGCGGCCTGTATCATCATATAATGAATATATCGGGGATATCGTCGCAACATCGATGCCAGCCTTTTCACATGCCTCTTCGAATGGTTCTTGGATTTTTTTATCCTCGAAAATAGATTTCTTTGGATCAGAATAGCAATATGAAATATGATCTCGAGATGAAAAAGCAAGAGAAATTTCATCAGGTGACGGTCTTTTATTTCCATCGTAAATTCTTAGCATAATAGTGATGCGATCGGCAGCAAATGGATATTCTGCGAGAAATGGTCTGATTTTTTCATTTCTGTTTATAGTATCTTGAAAGTCTGCAAGAAGTTTAAGGATGAGAATGCGCAATTCATCCACAGCAAGTAGCCGCTTGACGCCAAATACTCCGCCGAGAGATTGAATCTGCCCCGGGAAGCCCCCCATGTCGCCTTCGCACTTCAAATCATATTGCTTGCATACACGCTCTGCATACTCTCTAAACATCTCGTTGATGAGCTTATTACCTTCTTTATAATGCTCGGGATCACGACCAAAATAGGAATTATCACTCGCATAGAGCGTTAAAAATAATAAAGAACAACATAAGGAAAGCAGTAAATATTTCATAGAAAAACCTTTTTTATTTATTATAGCGATAAAACTTATATTTAGCATCAAAATGTTTTATCATATCACTAGTAGCTTCTTGATATGTCGACCCAAGATACGCATGATCTGCATAGCCAAGCAAATTATGTTCAGACCACGATGAAATACATTCAACGAAACGAATATCATAGTCATTAGGATCTTTGTTTCTACCGGCGCCCCCTGTAATATTGTCTTTCTCAGAATATATGTTTATCGCTTCATAAGCGGAAGATCTGGGAACTGGCTCGGCAGGGCCAAAAGCAGCAACCAAAGCATGTTTTTTGACAAGATTTTGCTGTTCGAGAGTCATCCCATTAAAAGCATTGCAGTATATCAAGCCTGCTTCGCTGTGGAGGATTTTTAAAAAATAGGTGTTATCTCCCACTCTCTCACACAGACGTGCATTAAAAAGAATTTCCGTTCTCATCATAATGACTATCGGAGTATCATATCCCTGACCTTCAACGAACACCCTGTTTAGATCCGTTTTAAGACCTTCTGTTGCGTTGAAGAGCCCCATCATGAACACGTCGTTATGAAAAATATTATTTACACTTTTAATCGATGATGTAAAATCGTGTGGTTTATTACCAATACCGTTGGTTAAAGACGTCAAGAGAATCTCGCCTTCATTTGAGAATTCCAAGGCCGCAGAGAAAAACTTTTGTAGTTCATATGACTTTGCTTGAGCAATTTCTGTAGCGCTGCTACGCAGGTAGTGTACATCATCATTGTTGACTATGAGATGTTGCATAACAAGGCCTAAAGAACTAACCTGCTCTTCAAATGTACCTGCATTCATCATAGAGCTCATATCGAATGAAAAAGTGACTCGGAAGCTTGCGGCTCCAACATATGGAGATTCAATACAAATAGGAGTTTCATAAAGCCCCCACTGGTCGAGGCGGTTGACGGGATTGCTGAGGACATAACCATAGCGGTTTGAGCCATCAATATTCCCTGCAGGGTCTGGAGTAAGCCAGCGCTTTAGAGTAGTATCATAGAAACGATGTCTGAAACAAACTAGGCCTCCCTCTTCATGGCGTTTGGAAGAAAAACGCCACGGCGACAGTGGGTCGGATATATCACATTGCCCATAAGCATTCATATCATACGTCTGCACTACATCTTTTTCATCGAGAGAGGACAGAGCGATTAAGTTTCCTCTAAGATCATGGACTGGAACATAAACCTCTCCACGAAGCTCAAGAGCAACAGCAGCACCACTTTCACTGTTAATGCCATCACCAAGGACGCGAAGTTGTATGATAGTGCCTTCTGCATCGACAGCGCCGATCTCCGAATCGTGATCGCAGATGAAATATATCACCCCTTCGCTCGTTGTCTTAGACTGCATACGACCAAAAGGGTCGTAAGTATATGTTATGGTATCATTAGGACCTGCTATCGTGGCAAGGCGGTCTAAAGCGTCGTAGCTGAAAGACAGGTCTTCTCTCGTAAGGAGGTTCCCGTTCAAATCATAGGAAAGATCCTCCCTCTGAAGCTGGTTGAGGTCGTCGACAGGGATCTCCGCAGGGTTCCCAATAGAATCGTATTGATACTCTTCTTCGTCTTCCTTAACAAGAAACGAAAGAAGGTTGTGTTCATAGTCCTTGAAACCTATCAACGAAGAAGTAACCGTTTCGATTTCACCGTTGAGGTTGAATGTCTGTGAAATTTCATGAGATGACGAGCGTTGTAAGAACGGGCGGTCAAGAATGTCATATGAAGTGCTCTTAGCGCCCATATCACCGATAAGCTGCTCTTCGGCGATGTGGCCATGTTCGTTGAAAGAAAGATATCTGTGGGAATATGTCGGCCGTGAGACCTCCGACAGATGAGAGCCTTCATAAGAATACTCTATGAGGGTATCGTCGGGAAGTTTTAGCGATAATGGACGCCCCACAGCATCGTACGTCCACTGAAGGACAAGACCGCATCCGTTTGCTTCGAAGATGAGATTTCCCTCTTTGTCGTAAGAACAATGATGCGTTGTTCCTGCAACAATATCTTCTATACGCGTCGGCTGCATGCCTTCGTCATAGGAATAACGATATTGTACCGAACCATCAGACGAACGTAGTTCCGTCACCCTACCAAGATAGTCGTATGAAGACATAATCTCTACGCCGTCAGGCTTCTTACGTAAGATTTCACGCCCTATAGAATCATAAGAATATGACGTCGTCCTTTGGTCTGCCTCTGTTTTAGAAATAAGCCTATGCATACTATCATAGACAAAGCACGTAGAAATTGTCCTAGGCGGCGCATCATCCTTGAAAATCGTGACGACAGACATAGCCATATTACTAGAACGGTCGTAAAAAAGCTCTTCTTTGTGAAGAACCTGTTTTTCGAGGTCTTTCTTTTCTATCTTTATTACGCGAGACAGGGTGTCATAGGTTTCAACGAGGCTCATACCATTAGGCATCGTCGTTGTCGTACGCAGAACGTTTTGTCCCAAACCGTTGCAGTAGTTGTCTTCGTATGAGGTCGTTGTTTTAGCGCCAAGAGGGTCGATATGTAAGACTTTCCTTCCGCGTCCATCATATTCGACTTCGTCGACAGCGTCGCCACGAACGACACGGAAGATTTTATCATAATATGTGTTATGAAATATCGTATGGTCTTCGACGTTGCCATTAGGCTGCTCTATCCATTCTTCGGTCTTTCTTCCTGCCAAGTCGGTACTCTGTGTATGCGTTATTCCGCTAGAAACATCAAAAGTCGACAGTAGATATCCTCTGGAATCATAAGAGAATTGTAAGCGATGATCTCCACACTGTTCTGCTGTCTTCCTTCCTGCACGGTCATAGGAGTATACTGTTTTTTGTCCTTCGATGTCTGTATGCGACAGCATGTGAAAAGTATTGTATTCCCAGCTTTCACGAACAAGACAAATGCCTTCGGGAGAGAAGGTTTCTTGTGCGATAACATGTTGAAGGATATCATAGGTAAAACGTGTTTCCAAGCCATCGTCAGTAATAGTTTTTTCTCGCAAACCATTAGGAAGATAGGTGTTTCTGGTGACGGTGCCATCAGGATGGTTTATTGTTATAGGGCCACCGAGGGCATTGAAACTCGTCTCGACAACACTGTTATCAGCGCCATATAACTTTATGGCGTTACCCTGCTCGTCGAAAGCATTTTTAAGGACTGGAGAATATATGTTTCCATTTTCATCAAGGATGTCAGGGGCTCTTGTTTCAATACAATTACCGAAAGCATCATAGGTGTTTTCTGTTATATTACCATGTTCGTCAGTAATAGAAATCGGACGCCCTTGAGTGTCGTAATGCGTCGACACCGCACGTCTGTCTCCTTCCATATCATATTCTTCGGAGAAGATACACCTTCCAGCGAGATCGTAGTAGTAGCGTCTTGAAAATGGTTTTCCTGCTTTTTGTTCGAAGATCAAGCGTCCAAAGTCATCATATTCATATAAGCTCTCACGCCCTAGCGGATCTGTTTTCCTGGATATGTTTCCTCGAGAGTCATAATCCGTATGGAGTGAATATAAAAATATGCCATCGCTATCGTAAACATCTTCACGGACAACTTTATTTTCGGTGTTGTAAGAAATTTTCCGCGTCGACAAAGGAATTTCTTTGCCATCCCAATACAGTTCTTGGATGGTTATGGGTAGAAAGTTTTCTTCCGAGCGGGAAATTCTACATATTTTACGCTCGGAGACGCCACTAAAATCATCGATGCCTTTGGCATCGCCGTCGTCGGAGATTTCAGCGACGCATAGATTGTTGTCGTCATATACAAAAAAATAGCGCTGGAAGGTGCCTTCGGGGCCGGCGATAAGTTTCTTTGAAATCAGATCGGTTCCTTGAAGATATTCGAAAGTTGATATAAGCCCGGAGTCTTCGGTTTCTTTGAGAAGCATGTTTCTGCCATCGGAAGAATAAGAAAAACTTTTGCTGTATGTGGTATCTAAGGAATCGTCATGAAAGATGTCTTCGGTAACATTACCAAGATCGTCATAGGAAAACTCACGAGAGAAAATACAATCCCCGGAGGCAGAAAAAAGCGCCTTTTCTTTAAGATTAGCGCCTTCCCACGTTAAATGCTGGCTAGAAAAAAGCTCGTCGTTTTCTTTATAATTATCGACCTTAGCAAGGCGAGAATCTTTGTCGAAATGGTGTGTTGTGAGCATCCCCGCAGCGTCACGACTTTCGGTCTTGCCATCTTGATAGGAGAAAGTGCGGAATGGTACAGAGGGTTTGTCTTTTTCGATGAAAAGCTCCATCGACGAAATGCGTGTTTCTCCGGGGTTGTAATCGACATGAAAGACAGGCTGACCATCAACAGAGATTTCTTGAGGTAAAAGGCTTTCTTTACCTTCGTGATAAGATATCTGTATTTTCGGCCGTTCTGGGATAGAAACGGTATCTAAAAAAACTTTGTGTTTGTGTTTTATAAAGTGATAGGTGGCTTGCTGACCGTCGCTAGTATCGACAACGACGTCGTCACCATCATACGAAAATTTCGCCCATGCATATTCTATCGCTCCCGAACAGTTTTTTGTGCTAACGCGGGCGAGACGCCTCTGTCCATCATATTCATAGTGCCGCTGATTGCCGTTTGGCAATACTTCCATCGTTAAATGAAGGTCTCTCTCAGTGCAGGAATCTGAGTTTAGGCGATATGCTCGGAATCCTCCGTCAGGCAAAGTAACGCGCACTGAATGGCCACCAGGATTAAAAGTAGCGCAATTATTGAGAGGATTATTCCGTGCTGAAAGATTATTTTCTGAAGTGTTTGTTAAGCCTGGGATATTTTGTGGACAGCAATCAAACGATGCTGAGCGATTCCATAGATAATAAAGGGCAAGACCGCTAGGTTCACAAGCGAAAAATTCTATGTTATTCGAGCTTAATCCTATCTTTGCTTTAAGGTGGGGGAAGAAGACATCAGCTTTTTCAGTGCCTTGATATGAATGTTCGATGATCAAGGGTTCGATAGCATCGACAACGAGATCCGTTTGTTTGTAGTTAATGGAGCCAGTGGAGATGTTGACATTGTCGAGAATTGTATTGGGGTCAGCAGCATAACAATTACAGAAGAACAATAGAGAAATAAACCATTTCATAGCAAGCTCCGATTATTTTGTGCGAAGCAGAGATTATGCTATTAATCACATTATGATAAAGGAAAAAGTGTCGATCGATATTTTTAAAAAACGGCTCAGAAGCACTCAAGAGCGTAATAAAAATTTTATTACTCTTTTTTAATATGAAACATGTTACTTTTTATTTCGTCGTCTTGTCACCATATATCCGCGACGATTTATCTACTAATTTAGTAGCTTTTAGTAGATTTTGACATTTCAATTATCGGCAGATATGAAATAAAAGGTTTTTCCTTTTTTGATTTGTTTCAGATATCCCTTATCTGCCAGCTCTAGAAGGTCTGTCCTTGCCGTCTGATAAGATATATGATTTGTCGTCTGGTGAGCCTTTATAGAAAAAACCTCAGAAGGATGCTTCATAGCATGAAAAAGTAACGCCGATTGACGAATATTCAACTCGGGATCAAAGGTCATCAGCCCTTGCCGAAATTTTTTGCTTTTTTCTGCCTCTTCACGAATTTGATCTTTAAGCTCTTGTATCGCCTCGGTGATTACCTTTATGTTGACCATATCAAAGAATCTACTAATTTTACTAAAATTAGTAGGTTTTGACACATTTTACGAAGAATTTCGCATGAAAAGCGGGCATTTTCGCCCAATTATCTACTAATTTAGTAGATTTTAGTACATTTTGACATTTGGGGAATATCTATATTCATCATTGCCTGCCACAGGCAATGATGAGAAGTGTGCCCGCTGCGCGCTCTGCGCAGTGGGCGCTCTCTGTGAAAAACTCTGTGCGTCCTCTGCGATCTCCGTGGTAAAATCCTATTCCGAGCTCCGAACTCTTAATAAACTTCACTTGACTTTCTCTTTAAAATCACGATTATATACGATAAGCGCATTTATATAAGTGGAGGTTAAGCAATGCCAATACCAGAAATAGAAGGACAAGGTATAACTAGACCAGGGTCGACACCATCCCGCCAATCAAAAACTGGCAAAATGGGTGATCAGCAAATAGTACGTTATAATCCAAGGATTATACAACAAGCGCCTGTAAAAAAAATTGCCACCATTTTTCAGGCAATCATTTCCCATCAGCTTCGCCGATCACTTGAAGCAGAAAAATACGCCCTTCAACATTTGCGCCAATATAGTGAAGGAAAGATATTTGTTCTTTTGGGGAACTCTACAGCGGGGAAGTCATCGATAATACGCCAGCTAAGGAAGGAAGCTCCTGAATGGGAAGAATCTGGCATGGACATAGACTTTCCATTACAAGACGCGGAAACAGCGCGAGCAGAGTTTCCAGAACTATACGCGAAAATAATTTTGGCAACAGAGCCTGTAGATATTGGCCGTGCGATAAGAATAGGCCTTGAACCGCATTGGAAGCCTGATATTTCGGAAGAGACGCTAAGGGACGCTAAAGAAGCTCTCGGTGAGCTTAAAACGATGATGGACCCGGCATCACGAGATGCTAATTTGGTTCGAAATCAGACTCCAGAACTATATTCTCGTATGGCTCAAGCAATGGAACACCAAGATATTGCTTGTGCACTATTTGCTAATAGAGTGCGTTGGAAGCCGGACATTACAAAAGAAGTGCTAAAAGATGCACAAGAAGCCTTGAAAGCGGCAAAAAAGGAAAAATATGATATCAAGCGTGAAGAAGAGTACACAAGAAAAATGGATGAGGCTGTTATTGAACAATCAAGAGAAGGGACGTCGGTCATTTTTGATCCTTATGATGAAGAGGCGTTCTTAGCGCGCATGGTAGAAAAAAACAACTATGCTCCACTAAAAATAGGCTTGGCCTATTGCCCATTTCATATTTTGGGAGAACGCGTAAGGCAGCGGAATATAAAGGCACTCGCTAGTGGTCATAAAGAAGAGTATCGCATGGCGCTAGACCCTCTCGAGGGATTTTGTGACTTTTACAAGCCTGCAGAGCCTGGAGACACCGTTATTGATACGCTTCATAGGGAAGAGATAGAATCGGCGTTTGAGGATGCTTTCAAGCAACAAGCAGAGTTTTTGCTAGAAAAAGCCTCAGAACACCCGCCACATCCTCCGCTTCTTCCTTCTGGCGACGAGCGTTATTCTAGCTTTATGCAAGATCATGATAAGACAAAAAAAGAAATTATGACGAAATTAGGTTTTTCGGAAGCGAGTGTTACAGAAGTAAACATTACAACAAGCCGCAAGACAATCGACTATTTATTTAATACTCATGTTATGAAGCCACATGAATCATCAGCGATCATTCGAGCATGGAAGTGATGTAGTACAAGGTCAGTACATCATTGTCTGCCACAGACAATGATGAGAAGTGCGTCCGCTGCGCGCTCTGCGCAGTGGGCGCTCTCCGTGAAAACTCTGTGGTTCCTCTGTGATCTCTGTGGTAAAATCCTATTCCGAACCTCGATCAACGTTCGTCTTAATAACCAACTGATTTTGAGGATGTTTTTATTATGCTTGCGCTTGTATATCCGTAATTTGTGAAGACCAACCCGACAAAATTCTAAATCTATCCCATTTGAACTCTATCTGCCTTCCTTTGTCCTTAAGAACATCTTCTATTATTTTTTCCTTACGCGCATCTGCACGATTTTTGAGAAGAACGCCGATTACTACGCCTACATTTAAAGCGCATACTATCGCAAAAGTACCAGATAAAACCGCAAAGCTTTTCAACGCAATCGCGGTAACAACCGCCAATCCTGCTTCAAGCCCGATAAGCGATTCAGTCCTAAACTCTTTACTCTCCTTAATTTTCAGATAGCGATCTCTTAATTTATTTTCAGAAAGATCCTTCACCGATTCTCTAAATGCTTCAATTCTCATACTAAACCTCATTTAAATTAAATTTAAGCCTATATTATAACTTATAACCAGTTTTAATGCAATAAAAAAAAGACTACATAGTATTGCTGTTTTATTTTTTAAAAACATATACCGCCTAAAAAATCTACTACTTTAATAGATTTTAGTACATTTTACATTTGGGGAATATATCACCTGAACATGACAATATTTATGTTCATCATTGCCTGCCGCAGGCAATGATGAGAAGTGCGTCCGCTGCGCGCTCTGCGCAGTGGGCGCTCTCCGTGAAAACTCTGTGATTCCTCTGTGATCTCCGTGGTAAAGTCCTATTCCGAACTACTCAGCCGATTTCGGCTCGGCTGATTTTTTCATGAAGAATGTTTTCACTCTATATGCGTACCAGAAAGCTATTGGTGTGAAGAGGAAGGTGAATATCACCGATGCTATCATCCCGCCGATCATCACTGTTGCCATCGACGACTTGGTGAGCATCACCGACCACAGTTGTGGGACGACTCCTAGTATTATCGCTATCGACGTCATTATTATCGGCTTGAAACGTTGTTCTACGCCATACCACAAGGCATCTATGACGGGAGTCCCCTCTTTTATTTTTATTAGCGTATAGTCTAGTAGTAGTATGGAGTTATTGACGACGAGCCCTACGAGCATCACCATCCCTAGCATCGACGCAATATTTATCGTCTCTCCCATGAAAAACAGCGCGTAGAAAACCCCTGAGAACGACGTCGCCACCGACAATGCTATAGGGATAGGATATATCAGCGAGTTCATTATAGCGCTTAGGAGCATATACGTCATGATGACGGCGAGGATAAACGCCTTCGTTATCTCTCTTGACGATTCGTCCTGCATTTCAGCGTTCCCGACATAACGATATCCGTATCCTTCGTCGAACGTCATTGCAGAGAACTCTTCGTCGAGCACCGTCATAACGTATCCTGCTGTAGACTTTGCGAGGTCACCGTTTAGCTGTATGATACGCTGTCCTTCGCGGTGTTGTATCATCGGCATCGCCTTACGCCTTACAAGGTCTCCTAGCTCCGTTATAGGGCTCAGGCCTTTCCGTGATATTATCGTTATCTGTTCGATGTCGTCGAAATCTTCGAGGTATCTGTCGTCGAGTTTCACGTTGATAGTATAGTCTTCGCCAGCTTCTTTGTAGCTATTTGTATCGTCGCCATATATCGACGCTCTTATTACGCTACCGATTTCAATGCCACGGAGTCCGCTTTCAAGGAGAAGCTTTTGGTCTGGGATGAAGCGTATCTCGTTTTTTGGCGTCTTATACGACGATGTTACGGACCTAAAGAATCCGCTATCTTCCATATATTCTTTCATCATAGCGCTTTTTGCTAGGAGCTCATCGATATCGTCGCCGTAGATGTCGATGGAGACGTCGCTGCCATGCATCGACGACATCCCACGTTTTATCGCTATATTAGCGTCGGGGATCATAGCGACGAAGGGTACGAGTTCATCGATGACATCCATATCGCTTCTTTCACGTTCTTCCGAAGGCTCTAGGTTTACTACGACCTCGCCATTCTCGACGCCGCTTTTACCGACATACGACAGGTACGATGTAACTTCTGCGATTTTGGAGACTTTATCTTCGACGTTTTTAACTACATCGAGGGTACGTTCTAGTGTAGACCCTTGGGGCATCTCTATAGAGACGACGATCATATCTTCGTCGGAGCTTGGCTGGAAATCGCTTCCGATATATGGTACTACGATTTTTATCGATAAGAGTATACAAACTACTGCGACGACAACGGTCTTATGATAACGGAACATCACCTTGAAGATGATATGGTATTCCTTCTGAAGCCACTGCACACAGCGGTCTGTGATATTCACGAAGAGATATAGAGGATTCCAACGTTTTTTCTTCGTCGTTGTTTTCTTGCGAAGCAGAAGTCCACACAGCATCGGCGTCAGCGTAAAAGACACTATCAAGGAGAATATCGTTACATATATCACGGTAAGGCCGAAAGAGCGCATAAACTGTCCGACGATACCTCCCATGAAAGCTATTGGCGCGAAGACGACGAGGTTCGTCCCTGTAGAGGCGAATATCGCTACCGACACTTCTTTCGTCGCAGCTATTACGGCATCGACGGGGTCTTCGCCTTTCTGTACGTGTTTCAAGCAGTTTTCTATTATTACTATGGCGTTGGCGATAAGCGTCCCTAGTGCTGTCGCTATAGCTAGCAGCGTCAGGAAGTTTATCGTGAAACCCGAGACGTCTACGAGGAATATCGCCGACACTATTGATATAGGGATAACTATCGAGGCGATAAATGTCGTAATTGCGCTTCCTGTGAAGAAATATAGTATCACTATCGTCAAAATTATTCCGAGGATGATAGCCCATTCTGTATCTGTTGTTTCTTCTACGATAAACGTCGTTGTATCTGACGACACTGTTATCGTTATATCTTCGGGGATGATGCCTTCGAGTTTTGCGAGCTTCTTATGAACTTCTTTGGCGATCTCTATAGCGTTGCCGTCGGAGACTTTCTTCAAAGACATCCCTACAGAGTTCTCTCCGTTATGCCGTGCTCGTGTTGCCACCTTCTTAGCGCCGTCATATACTGTTGCTATATCTTTAAGTGCTACGGCGCCGCCGTCTCTCGAGACGATAAGCATCTCGGAAATTTCGGTGATATCTTCGAACTCTCCGATGAAACGTAGGTTTAGGGAATAGTCCCCTTTTTCAAGAAGGCCTCCTGGAATATTTTTATTTTTAGCTTTTACGCTGGCGATGACGTCGCGGATGTCGACATAGTTCTTCTGCATAAGGAAAGGATCGAGGTCTACGTGTATCTGCCTTTCTTCTCCGCCGTAAAGGCCTATATTTGCTACGCCTTTTATCGAAGAGAACTGGTCGACAAGTTTCTTGTCGACGAACTCGTACAAAGCCCTTTCGTCTCTGGTATCGCTCATAACAACGAGGTCCATCACAGACTCAACGAGTGGGTCGAATTTCTCTATGACGGGCTTCATCATCTCAGTAGGAAGGTCGTTGAGGAGAGCTTCTACTTTGTCTTTTACTTCGATGAACTTAATGTTTATATCTGAAGACAGCAGGAACTCAACAAAGACATATCCGAAGTTATCGTGCGACTGACTTTGTATATTCTTTATCTCTGAGAGTTCGGCGATAGCGTCTTCTATCTTGTTGATCACCGACGTCTCCATCTCCAGCGGTGTCGCTCCGGGATATATCACCGAAACCGTCACTATTGGGAAGTCGATCTTCGGCGTCCTTTCGATACGCAAGTTATATGCTGCTACGATTCCTAGGACGATGAATATCGAAACGAACATTATCGTAGTAATAGGGTTTTTAACGAAAAATTTTATCATAGCTATCTCTGTTGTTGTATATTGACATTATCACCATCGTCGAGCTTCGAGAACCCTTCTACTACGAGGAATTCTCCGATGTCGAGGCCTCCTAGAATTTCTGCGCCGTAGCCGTTACGGCCTCCTACTGTTATAGCACGTCTTTCTGCTATGCCGTCATCGACGACCCATACTAGCACTTTACCGTCTACCGTCTCTGTAACCTCGTTGGGGATACATATACTATCTTCTAGGATTTCTATCGTTATATCTGCGATATATCGCCGCCCAGGGAGTCTCTTAGCGCCTTCATATGTTATCGTCACGGAATACATCCCTGTATCCATATCGATATCATCGCCGACGGCGCTGACGGTGCCTTTAACAGACCCTTCGAGTAAGACGTCCTGTCCAGCGACGATATCACGCTGCATGCTTTTGGGAACATACCCTACGAGCGTCCCTTCTGTATCTGGCGTCACCGTTACCTTCATATACATATTAGTGTCTTTCCTAACGACTTCTTCAACGACGACGGGCTTACCATGGCGTTCCCACTCGTCGAAAGAGCTTGTTATCTCTTTTTCTCGCCCTGTCGTTATCGTCTGCATCTTTATAATGACGAGAATAACGAACGTTATTGCTAGGGCGAGGTAAACAAAAAATCTTTTCTTATCGGATATAATCATCGGCGGCTCCTGTAAACATCTCTATCTTTGCGCGTAGGACGCTGACTTTGAATAGCGTCATCTCGCTTTTTAATTTCTGGTTTGTGAGCATAAACTCGGCGTCGTTGAGGTCTGTCACTGATATCTGCCCTGATGCGAAGAGGTCTTGGCTAAGGATAAACGTCTCTTCTGCGAGGTGTACTGCCTGCTCGTTAGAAGGTATACTCTTCAGGAGCTCCTCATATTCTATTATAGACTTTTCAAGCTCAAGAGTAAGGTCTTTGCGCATCTTCTGCGCAGAAAGGACGGCATTCTCTTTGTCGAGACGTGCCTGCGAAAGCTGCTGCTTCCTTTTTCCTCCCGAAAATATCGGTATAGAAACGCTAACACCAACATCGCCATAGTTCCCCATATCTCCTACGATATAATATTTGCTGCTGTTTCCGGCATGCTTCAGGCTGACAAACGCCGACACCGTAGGAAGGTATTCTGCTTCCTTGCCTTTCACTGCTTCTTCATACAACGAAATCGTCTCATACAAAGCTTTAAGCGTAGGATATGACGTATCCAGAGCATTATACAGGGATTCTTTGTCGATGTCGCCATTGTCATAACGGTATCCTTCGAGGAACTCCATCTCGCTACCTTTTCCGACGTCGAGATGTGTCTTCAGTGTCTCCATCGCCGACGAAAATTCCGCGTTGGCGTTGTTCACTACGGGAACGCGTGCTGCGAGGTCTGCCATAATCTTTATGTTGTCATGCTTAGAAACGCGGCCTTTCTCGGAGCGTTTTTTCAGGATGTCATTGTTCTGCGAAGCGCGGTGGTACGACTCCTGAACGAGGTCGAGGGTCCTCTTCGCGAAGTACGCATTGAAATACATTACCTTCGTAGCATATATTATGTCGTTCTTAACGCCTTCACGGACGAATACCGTCACCTCTTTGCCTTTCTCCGCAGCGCCTATCGCCGCTGACACCTTCCCAAACGTCGTTATTATCTGCGTAGCGGTGACGCCAGCGCTGAAAGTATAGTCTCTTACTGATGCTGTGGAGGAGATGTTAGGATACAGGTAGTGCTTCTGCCATGCCACAGAGCCATCGACGCTAGGATACAACATAGAACACGCCTCGGAATGCTGGGAGTCTTTCTTGGCGATGTCGTTATCTTTTATGCGTAACGCCTCGCTGGCGTCTAACGCAAAAATTATAGCCGTCTCAACGTCAAGAGAAACAATATCCTTTTCTTCCTCGGCGTATATCGCTGTCGTTGCTACTAAGAAAATAAGTACAACGCTAAACAATTTCAATATCTTCATTTTTTTAATGCTTTCCATAATAATTTTAACTGCTTCTGATAATATTTTTTCAACATGGCAAAACGCCCCTCTTCAATAGACATAGGAACTCCCGCCATTATAACATTCAAAGACAACGCCGCATCGTCAACAGAAGCCCTCGGAGGCAACTCTTCATTCTTCTTAGCATCACGAAGAAGCCCACAGAAAACGCCGTGTAGCGACTCCGCAGCGATGATATCGTCATACGACACCTCAGGGGCGATATAACATACCTCTGCGGGGGTAAGCGTCCTCTTCTGACGCCTCTCATAGTTCCTGATAAACAAAGAACTCAGCTCGTATAAGACATTAGCATTAGAAACACCTTCAGCAAGAACGTCGAAGATAGTATTGATACGCTGCAAAGCGCTGTATCGCGAGCCTAGACCTTTAAGGTGTGCTATTATCTTAACGAAAGATATCTCTCTATAATAAAAGATGACGTCTGACTTCTTAGGGAAATAATTGTAAAACGTCCCCTCGGAAATCTCGGCGGCAACACATACTTCCTTAATAATGACGTCCTCGAACTTCGAAGTCTCAAGCTGCTTGATAAAAGCATCGGCAACAGCAAGCTTCTGCTTGGCTTTCTTCATCTCGCGATGCTGTAATACCACCTCTTTCTTCGTCATATATACAATTATCTCCTGTTGCAACAAAATATAGCTTACATCATTTTTATAGTCAACTACAGAAATTTCTTTGATAAAGTGTTACCTATGTTGGTGAACTGGACCTGTTTCTTCCTCTCTGTGTCCTCCGTGGCTCTGTGGTAAAAGTCCTATTCCTAACTTTTATATGGCGTGTTTTTCGGCTTTCATATACATTATATATCACTGAAAACGGAAGGTATTATGATAGGATTTTGTCCCCTTGCATCGGGCTCTAAAGGCAACAGCGTATTCCTCGGCACCGAGAACTCTAAGATCCTCATCGATGCGGGCTTAAGCGGAAAAGCCACGAAAGCTCGTCTTGCTGAGATCGGCGTCGACATTGCCGACCTCGATGCCATTCTTATCACCCACGAACACGGCGACCATGTCAAAGGCCTTCGTATTATGGCATATCGCATGGGCATCCCTGTTTTTGCCAACAGCGACACGGCACGAAGCATCTGCGACATGTTCAGCGCCGTTGCGAAGTTCACGATATTCACCACCGGCGACACCTTCGAATTCCGCGACCTTGAGATCCATCCCTTCAGCATACAGCACGACACCGTCGACCCTGTAGGCTTCACGATAACCACCAACGACATCAAGATAGGGTTCTGTACTGACCTCGGCTTCGCTTCTTCGTTAGTAAAAAACCGCCTGCAAAACTGCGACTATCTTTATATCGAAGCGAACCACGACCCTGACATGGTCCATGCCTCACCGCGGCCTTTCATATACAAACAGCGCGTCCTAAGCCGTAGCGGACACCTCTCCAACGAAGCCTGTGGCAACCTACTCCTAGACGTCTACCACGAAGACCTGAAACACGTACACCTTGCGCACCTTTCCGACGAATGCAACTCCCCCGAGAAGGCCCTCACCACCATCAACGAAATCCTCGGCGAAAAAACCTCTACCTTCGATATCTCCATAGCATACCAAAACAGCATAAGCAACGCTTGTGGAGCGCTGCCACACACCACGCAAAAGGTGCTGTGCACCTCTTAGTGGAGGAGCTCCGCGCCCTCCACACCTCCCGCGACAAAGGGAAATATCCCTTTGTAAACCCACGACAAAGCAAAAAGCGAAGACAGAAACTGTCTTCGCTTTTTGCTTTGTCTCTGCCATCATCACAATCGGAAACGATGGAGATGAGAAGCATCAAATTTTAGGTAGATAATTATTTAGCGAAAAGGTTATCTCTAGGAAGAGGTAATATCTATGAGCAGAATATATTCGGTTTTTTTAGGAATAGGTTTAATTTTTATTTTGGGTTGTTCGCAGCAGCAAGAAACAGTGCCACCATCGCCAGTACCTTTCCCAGAAAATGACTATCTAGAAAATGTTATAGCTTCCGAAGATATATCGGAAGGACAAGGTATTGTTAAGGAATTCTCCATGATAGCGAAACAATGGGAGTTCGTTCCTGAGATAATAGAGGTAAATAAAGGCGATACTGTAAGGATAACAGTAACGAGTACCGATGTCGCCCATAGTTTTTCATTGCCTTCTTTCAATATTAATGAACGGTTAAACCCTGACGAGCCAGTAACGATAGAATTCGTTGCTGATAAAGTAGGGACATTCCCATTTAGGTGCAATGTCTTTTGCGGCTCAGGACATAGTGCAATGGCAGGAACAATGGTGGTACAATAATATGACAACAGACTTTTTAATAGCGGCTAAGGCCGCTTACATATTAGGATGGGTGAACATTTTTTCTCTTATCGTGATTCTATTTTCTTGCAGGTGCATCTTAGGATTAAGAATTGAAAAGCTCAGCAAGTCAAAACTTTATATGCGTTTCTACAGATACCACTGCTATTACTGGTGGGTATTTATCATCTCAGTGGCGCTGCATGCTATACTAGCAATAACGGCCTTTGGCAATCCATTTAGCGGATAACTTTGGCAGCAAAGTGCAGTAGCACTTTGTCGCCTACTTGGGGAGTCCAGAGGCGGATACCGCCTTTGGCGCGGGTTTTTTAAGGGGCGCGGAGCCCCTTAAATGTCATGCGGTGTATTGGTGTGGGGCCGTATTCGTGTAGGCATGCGACGTGTGTTTTTGTTGGGTATCCTTTATGTTTATCGAAGGAGTATTGTGGGTATTGTTTATGGTATTCGAGCATTATGTTGTCGCGCGTTTCTTTAGCGATTATCGATGCTGCTGCTATTGAGTATGACAGCGTGTCGCCTTTTATTATCTTCTGTGTAGGTATTGTTTTGTGTGGAAGGGAGAGACCGTCGACGAGGATATATTGTGGTGGTATTTTTAGGGCATCGACGGCGTTGATCATCGCCAATATTGTTGCTTGGAAGATATTTATTTCGTCGATGATTTCGGGTTCTATTATACCGACGCCGTAGGAGATATTTGGGTTTGCGATGAGGAGATCGTATAGGGCTTTACGTTTTTTTGGCGACAGCTTCTTTGAGTCGTCGAGCCCTTCGATGTAGTGTTGTGGGGGTATTATACAGGCTGCAGCAACGACAGGGCCTGCCAGAGGCCCTCGTCCTGCTTCGTCGACGCCGGCGATGATGTTATATCCTTGCCGTTCAGCGTCGCGCTCATATTGTGAGAGTTCGTCGTAACGCTTATTATTCTTTGGCATCAACAGTAGTTTCTTCTACTGATACTGCCTCTACGGCTTCATCTTTTTTCGTCGTTGTTTTCTTGCGACGTCCTTCCATGAGGCCTTTAACTTTCGATGCTTTACCGTATGAACCACGTAGGTGATAAAGTTTACTTCTACGCACTTTACCTTTACGTGTGACTTCGATTTTCGCGATACGTGGGCTATTGATGAGGAATAATCTCTCCATGCCTTCGCCGTAGGCGATACGGTGGATAGACACTGTCTCCGAAAGCCCTCTACCTTTACGTGCTATTACTGTACCTGTGAAGATCTGCTTACGTTCTTTAGCGCCTTCTATGATACGGTAATGTACGCTTATGGTATCTCCGACGTTAAATTCTGGGATATCATCACGAAGCTGTTCTTTCTCTATAGATTCTATTAATATATTTTTCATTGTTATTTTCTCCTATATTATCTCTTTTCTGTGAGGTCCGGACGCACTGTTTTTGTTTTTTTTAGTGCTTCTTCGTGTCTCCACTTTTCTATGTCTTTATGGTTGCCGCTGAGGAGGACTTCTGGGACGTTATTCCCTTCGAACTCTGGCGGCCTCGTATAATGTGGGCAGTCGAGGATTCCGTTTTCGAAAGAATCTTCTTCTGCAGAATCTTCATCGCCGAGAAATCCCGGGATATACCGTGCCATAGCGTCGATAACGACGATAGCCGCTGGGCATCCGCTTGTTACGACGTAGTCTCCAATGCTTATCTCTTCGTCGACGATGGCGCCGAGTGCTCTTTCGTCGATACCTTCGTAGTGTCCACACAGAAACACGAGGTGTTCTTTTGTGGAGAGTTCACGTGCCATCGCTGGTGTCAGCGTCTTCCCTTGTGGCGAGAGGTATATCACCGTACTTTCTGGTGTTTTAACACTTCTCACTGCCTCGACGACGGGTTTCGCCATAAGGACCATCCCTGGTCCTCCGCCGTAGGGTCTATCATCGACGCGGTTATGTTTATTATCGGCATAATCGCGAATATTGGTATGTCGAATATCGAGGATACCATTATTGCGAGCACGTTTTATCATACTCTCATCGAAGGGCCCGGCGAAGTACTCCGGGAACAGTGATACGATATCGATCTGCATCGTTCCGCCCCACAAATACTGCGTAGAGTTCTACGCTGTTGTTTTACTCTTGCGCGCCTTACGTTTAGCTCTAAGGGTCTCGCGGCGTGCTACAGCTTTCTGCTTACGCTCTTTGATAACCTCTGGTGCTACTTTAGCGATAAGGTGTTCTACCTTCTCTGTAGGCTGTGCTCCTGCTTCCAGCCAATGTTTTACGCGTTCGACATCGATAGAGAGGATTTTATCATCTTCTTTTTCGATAGGATTATACCATCCTATCACCTCGACGTGTCTTCCGTCGCGTGGTGATTCCGAGTTTGCTACTACTATGCGATAAAACGGACGATTTCTTCTTCCCTGTCTACGCATTCTGATTTTCAAAGCCATTATACAGCTCCTCCCATCTTTTTTTCTAATTGTTTCATATTATGTGGCATATTCTTAAAAAATTGTTTCGCTCTTTTAAACGACTTTCTCAATCTATTTATGTCGTCTATTTTCGTGCCGCTGCCACGTGCAACGCGTCGTCTTCTACTAATTCCGAGGTCTACCTTCCCGCGTCGTTCTTCTTTTGTCATAGCGAGGATCATCGCTTCGACTTTTCGGAACTCATCTTCTGGTATATCTACATCTTTCATCGCTCCCATTCCTGGAAGCATCTTCATAATACTTTTCAGCGACCCCATTTTCTTTACGGTCTGTATCTGCTTGAGGTAATCTTCGTAGGTGAATGTCGCCTTACGAAGTTTCTCCTCGAGTTTCCCTGATTCTTTCTCGTCAAAGTGCTGTTGAGCTTTCTTTACTAGGTTTATTGTGTCGCCCATACCAAGGATACGGTCGGCCATCGACTCTGGGTTAAAGATCTGCAGGTCTTCGACGTTTTCGCCTATGCCTTCGAATTTAAGAGGTTTTTTTGTCACCTCTGTTATCGATATTGCTGCTCCGCCGCGGGTATTCCCGTCGAGCATGGTGAGTATCGTTCCGGTCATCTCTACACGGGCGTCGAACTCTGCTGCTGTCGTTACGGCGTCTTGTCCTGTTGCTGCGTTAGCGACGAACAGCACCTCGTTAGGTGTTATCGCCTTTTTTATTGCGGCGAGTTCTTCCATAAGCTCTTCATCGACGTGCAGCCTTCCTGCGGTGTCGACGATAACGACGTCGTGGCCATTTTTCTTGGCGTATGCTACTGCTTCTTTGGCGACCTTTACTGGTTTCTTCTGTCCTTCTATAGCGAAGACGTCGATACCGACGTGTTTCCCTAGTGTTTTCAGCTGTTCTACAGCGGCGGGCCGTTGCAGGTCGCATGCTACTAATAGCGGTCTCTTCTTATACTCGTCGCCTTGTAGCATATGTGCTATTTTCGCACATTGTGTCGTCTTTCCAGACCCTTGCAATCCGCAGACCATCATCACTGCCGGCTTGCCTTTAACGTCGATCGTCGGCTCTTCGCCGCCCATCAGTGCGACGAGTTCGTCGTGGACGACTTTTATAAACTGTTCGCCGGGCTTAACGGACTTCATAACGGCATCGCCGAGAGCTTTTTCTTTAACTCTTTTTATGAAGTTCTTCGTCACGCTGTAGTTGACGTCGGCTTCGAGGAGCGCGAGGCGCACCTGTCTTACGGCGTCGGTGATATTATCTTCGGACAGCTTATTTTTCCCTGCTATTGCAGCAAATACACTCCCGAATTTCTCTGTTACAGCTCCAAACATCGAACCTTTTCAAATCCTACAAATACAAAGAAGACATTCTACTATGAAAAGCTTTCTTTTTCAAGAGAATTAATATCAATTATCAGTGATTAATGAGTTCGGAGCTTTTTATAGCGTATAGGAAGAGCGAATGGCAAAAATTAACGTATAGTAAGAGCGTAGAGCGTATAGGATAGGATTAGGATTTTACCACGGAAACGCGGACTAGTCAGGGATTTAATCTTGCATACAGCTCCTCTAAAGTTATAACTCTGGGTTGTTTGTAAACTCTTAACTTTTCTATAGCTATTTTTTTAACATCTTCGCTGACGACCTCGCTGTCAGAAGAAGCAAAATACTTTAATACCAAAAAAGTATTATCATGAAAAAAGTCGCTAAGATCACTATCCACCTCAGCCTCAGCATAATAAATATCGGCAAGTCCAACAAGCTCCACAAGAGTCTGCCTGCGAGCTTCTTCGCTGACAAAATATTTGTCAGAATGAGTGGCGGTATATAATGCATTCGAAGCGGTGCCGAGAAGGATGGAGTAAGGCTCTTTGGATCTCAAGAATCCAACAAGCTTTTTTAGAGCCCTCGTTCTATCAGTCTTTTCACCGTAACGAACAACCCGTTTTAATCCCAAAATAGCCTCTTGACGAAAAAAAACTTCACCACCCTCACCCGTCAAAATATCACCCATCACAATCTCACCAAAAGTATCGATAAGCCCACAAAGCACTGCTAGTGCCTGCGCACGAGCTTCTTCGCTGTCAGAAGTGGAAGAAATATAACTATTTAATTCCTTACTAGCCTTTCTGCGAAGATTGGGGCCAAGAGACTTACACCTCACAAAGCCATCAAGCTTTTCTAGTGCCCTTGTTCTATGAACTATGTTGTCTGAAGAAACAATGAAACCTAATGACAAAATAGCAATAATGCAAATGTAGCTGTCACGCCCACTTATTCTCACAATCTCACACAAAGCATCGATAAGCCCACCAAGCACTGTTAGAGCACTCTCACGAAGGTCTTCGTTTTCGAGAAAGGAATCTTTAGAAGCAAAGAAATTTAATGAATACATAGCTTCTTGACGAAGTCCGTCGCCACGCTCCGCATCGCTCACAATCTCACGCAAAGTATCAAGAAGCTCATAAAAAGCTAGAGCCCCCACACGAACTATTTCGGTGCTAGAGCTGGAAAAAACAGCTGCACGTAATACGTAAATAGCTTTTTGACGAAGTTCGTCGTCAAGTTCCCGGCATCTCACAAATCCATCAAGCTCTTCTATAGCTTCCAAGCAGTCGGATATTCTGTCGGAAAAAAAATTTTCTCTTAATGAAGTAATATAATCTTTGGTGATCCTTTGCCTAACAAGGCCCCAATCAAAGTGGTCTGTGAAATATTTTATTAATTCTTCATTTACTGCAGGTAGTATAGGGCCCATAAATAAAACCTTTTAGATTGATTAAAAACTAATATCTTATATCTAAACGATATAAAAAGAAAAGAATTAATTGGTATAACTACGCTTTTTGTGCTGTGAAGAATCTATCGTTACCGGAGAGGTCTTTTGAAGAAATTGCGCCATGCCATTTAGTGCTCCCGAAGATATTTTCGAGGTGTTTTCCTTGTCCGGCGCCGATTTCCAGCCATATCAGTGCTTTGGGTTTTAAGATATTTGGAAGTTCTTGTTCTAGGCGTTCGTAATATTCCAGCCCTGTGCGTCCTGCTACCAGAGCGGATTTTGGCTCGTAATCGCGGACTCCTCTGTCGAGGTTGTTATATTCTTCTTCTGTGACGTATGGCGGGTTACATACGAGATAATCGGCTTTTATATCGCCTAAGGCTTCAGTAAGATCGCCTTCGCATAGTGCGACTGCTACGTCATTATTTGCGGCATTTTTCTTTGCCATTTCTAAGGCTTTTGGCTCTTTGTCGGAGAGTATGACGTCGAGTTTTGGAAACTTTTTCTTCAGCGCTATCCCTATACATCCTGATCCGCAGCACATATCGATTAGTGTTTTACCTTCGAGGTCTTCATTTTCTATGATTTTTGCTATGGCGTCGACGAGGAGTTCCGTCTCTGGTCTTGGGATAAGGACGTCGCTATTTACGGCGATTGTCGTTCCGTAGAATTCCACTGATCCTCGTATATGGTCGATGGGTTCGCCTTTGCCGCATCGTGTCAGCGTTGCACGGCAATGTTTCAGCTCTTCATCGGACAGTGGTCTATCGAAGTTCATATATATGTCGAGGCGTTTCATATCGAGTGCTGCTGCGAGAATTTCTTCTGCGTGGCGTCGTGGGTGGTTGATATTATTATCTTCGAGGTATGATATTGTGAGGTCGAGGACCTGTTGTACCGTCTTCATTCTTCACTCTGCAGTCTTTTCTGGTGGAAGTGGCTGACGAGGGCGTCGACGAAATCGTCGAGATCGCCATTCATAACATTTTCGAGGTTATATTTCGTGAGGTTTATTCTATGGTCGGTGATACGATTTTGCGAGAAATTGTAGGTACGGATTCTTTCTGACCTGTCGCCGGAGCCTATCTGTTGTGAGCGTGCGTTAGAGCGTTCCTTGTGTTGCTTCTCTCTTTCGGCATCGAGGAGTTTAGCTTTTAGTAGGCGCATAGCCTTATCTTTATTTTTATGCTGGCTTTTCTCTTCTTTGCATCCGGAAACGATGCCTGTAGGGATATGTGTTATCCTTACTGCGGAGTCTGTGGTGTTGACGTGTTGGCCGCCGGCGCCTGAAGCTCTCATGGTGTCGATACGCAGGTCTTTCTCGTCGATGACGATATCATCTTCTTCGTCGGGTTCTAGCATTATAGCTACCGTTATCGCAGAAGTATGGACGCGTCCTTGTGTCTCTGTTTCTGGGACGCGCTGCACGCGGTGTGTGCCTCCTTCGTATTGAAGTTTCCTGTGGACGCCTTTCCCTGAAAATACCATGACATATTCTTTATATCCGCCGGCTTCTGACGGAGAGCATGACAGCTGCTCGTATTTCCATTTCTGTTTGTCGGCGTATAGCATATACATCCGCACGCAGTCTCCAACGAATATCGCTGCTTCATCGCCGCCGGTTCCGGCGCGAAATTCTAAGATGGTGTTGTTATTGTCGTGGGGGTCTGGTGGGACGAGCAGGGTTTCGAGCTTATGGTTAAGAATTCCTAGAGAAGATTCTAGTGTAGTGATATCTTCGTTGATGATATCGAGGAATTCTTCGTCTTCTTCGCTTTTGGCAAGTTCTTTGTTGTCGGCGAGGCCTTTCGTCTCACTTTCTATCTGTTCCCACAGGTCTTTTATATCGGAAAGATAGGAGTGTTCTTGAGTAAGGGCTTTGTAACGTTTATTGTCGCTGAAGACCTCGGGGTCTCCCAAGATCTCTTCGACCTCAGCACAGCGGCCGAGAAGGCGTTGTATCTTCTCCTTCATAATACCAACTCCATAAAATATACCTGCAAATCCATCTCTATCTTTTTACGCAGAACATCACGCTCGATCTTGCTAACACACAAATGTTTACTGCGATCTCCGCGCGATGTTCTGCGCAAAAATCTTGGAGCCAATTTGCGAGTTTATTTCATGCCATTGGTATCAGCCCTGAGTGCTAAGCTTTTACTTTTCTTCTTGAACTTCTTCTGTTTTCTTCTTGCGAGACGATGTTTTTCCGTAGCGCTTCTTAAACTTGTCAATACGTCCTTCGGAGTCGACGAATTTCTGGTCTCCCGTGAAGAATGGGTGTGACGACGACGACACAGGAACGCGGAATACTGGGTATTCTTTGCCTTCGAATTCTTCTTTTTCTTTAGGTTGTAGTGTCGTACCGCATAGGAACTTATATCCCGTCGAAGAGTCGACGAAAAGAACTTGTTGATACTTAGGGTGTGTTTTTTTCTTCATAATATATCTTTTTTCTCCGGATATCGATATCTATAAGACTTACAACGATACATTCTTCTCCGATAAAAAACAAGGGTTTTTGATTATTGTTGAATAAATTTCTTTTTTGCTTCACCATAGCTGTATATCTACCGAAGGAGTATCTATGACATATCAACGATCGTATCATCTTGAGGGGGCGGCGTTCCCTTCTATTCTTAAGAAGCTTATCATCTTCACTGTAGCGATAAGTGTAATATCGGCATTTCTCGACCCTATTATCGTCTATTATTTCCCTGTTTTTGCTCCGCAAAGGTTGCTGAGTCTTTCGTTGTGGGGATTAGACCGTTATATGTTATGGCAGCCGTTGTCGTATATGCTCATCCATCCTGCGTCTTATGGGATATCGCTAGGATTTATCATACACCTACTGTTTAATATGCTGATATTAGGATTCGTTGGTGCGCGCGTTCTTGAGAGGATAGGAGCGCGGTCATTTCTTGTCTTATATTTCTCTAGCGGCGTCATCGCTGCCATTATTGCGTGGGGAGTCATGGCGCTCACCGGCAGCAGTATCTTCCTTGCGGGGTGTACGCCTTCGATATATGCAGTCCTTATCATGTGGATGCTTATTTTCCCTGAGGCTGAGATCCTTTTGTTCTTTATAATACCTATAAAGGTGAAATGGCTTATAACTGGGCTTCTTGGGGTGTATCTTCTTATAAGCGTCTCGCAGATGCAGTTCGTCACCTTGGCCTCTGTCGCTGTCGGCATTATCGTCGGATATGTTTATGGTATTGTAGCCTTCGACTTCAGGAGTCCTTTTTTAAGGTTCCGCAACTTCGAGACATCACTACACCGTAATGGCAAAAAGACTGCCAACATAATAAGGAGGATGCTGCCTTCGTTTCCGAGAAAAGGGAAGAAAGGTACTATCGTAGACTTCTCTACCGGCGAAGAGATCGACAAAGACGAAGTTTTCATGGACGCCATGCTTGAGAAGATCTCGAAAGATGGTGAAGG
>JABHNK010000052.1 GCA_018694295.1 Waddliaceae bacterium | reverse complement strand
TGCAACATTTTTGCTGGCACTGCCACTAGTCCTTTCGTATCCTGGCGATTCCCCAGACCTTGAAGAATGGATGTCATCACAAGAACAACGACAGATGGGCATCGACAAGCTCAACGACAACGAGAAGAAGATGCTCGTCCACTGGATAGAGGCTTCCTTCGACGAGAAACTTCGCGATCAAGGAACAGCACGCCTTACTATACGGTCTTCTAGCAAAAAGAACCGTTCTATCGAGCTCAACGACGGATCTCTATGGGAAATCCACCACGATGACAGCTATCGTGCTGCGATCTGGAAGTCCGGCGAGAAAATCAAGATCATCACCGGCGACGACAAACGGTACCCCTATCTTTTTGTTCTCGTGCCCCATGGCGAAGTCGCCAGAGCCAAGCTTGTATCAAAGCCTCTTCCCATTGATGGGAATGACTCCCTAGGAAAAACACATTGGATCGACGCCGTCACTGCCAATGGCATGAAGATAACTCTCGAAGATGGCACGACGTGGGACGTCCTTCCTGCCGACAAATATATCGCAAAAGAATGGATCGTCGGCGACAATATCAAGGTATATAAGACCGAAAGTGTCAAGACGCCATACGTCCTTGTCAACACCTTCACAGGCCAAAAGATCCGTGTGAAAAAGGTGGATAACTACTAGCTATTCTGCTGTCGCCGAAACCTTCTTGAACATAAAAGAACGGCCATTGCTCGCGGCTTTTTTCAACACTGCTCGTTCAGTGACCGTGCTTGAGCTGCTATCATTATATACTCGCCATTGACCGTCGTCATCTTTATGGTAATAAGTATAATGACCGCCAGACCCACTTCCACTATAATGTACAAAGTCGACAAGTTCATATTCGTCTTCAGAATTTCCGCCTTTATAATCCGGAAAAAGATCTTTTATCTTAAATTTTGGTGGTATATCTCTAATCTGTCCAAATACAGGATTATAGTTTATGACAAGCTTATCAGGAAAAATGGGGTGGTCGACTAAATGCTTACTAACATGTTTATCGGCACCTATTACACTGACATTGTTCATATCAAGATTTTTCAAAAAATTTATTCTGTCTACAATATCTTTAAACCGCGCCTCTTGAAATAATATATCCTCATTAAGCCCAAGCTTCTGAAAAAGCTGTTGCGCGCAAGGTTTCTTCCTGTCTTTTTTATGATCAGGTTCTTGCTTGAGCTTTTCAGCATCATATTCCTTAAAAGATCGGGGGTAATCAATGCCTTTATCCGATGCTATTCGCTCTGCTATCTTTCTATACAGACCACCTATTGAACCTTCAATTTCCAATTGAATCCTTTGCTTCTCTTCTTCGCGGAATTTTCCTTCTACTCTGTTGCCCTGTGAGTCTATTAATCCCTTTTCTTTAAATATTTTTTCATGAAGCGGCTTCAGATCAAGACGCCCATCGGACTGTCTTGCTTCCCTTAGCGGATTTTTTCGGTGGTCCTCTAACCTTTCGTTATAATCTGTACGCCCTATCAATTGTTCCGCCAAAACCGCATCCATATCGCTTATGCCAACGCCAATAATGGGCTCTCCATCTTGTCCTACAAGAAACCTGACATCATATCTATCAAGTGTTAAAAGCGTCGTTCTAATAGCCCCTAAAAACTTTCCTGAACTTTCTAGCTCAATTTCTCGCTCTTTGGTTACCTCTACCTTCGGCACTTCTAATTTAATATTCTGGCCGCCTTTTGAGAGATATTCTTCTTGCCTTGACAATCCAATAGCAGCTGTTTTGTCATCACCTAAAATCTCTCCTAAAATAACCTTGCTTAACTCTTCTTGGTCATGTTGCTGTTCAATAAGTCCTCTACCGCCCTGCCAATGTCCGGTTGCTTCGACATCTTTAGCCAAATCTTTTATATCTTGTTCTAAGACCTGCCGCTTACCATCGGGAGAGCGTAAAATGTTTACTATGTGTAAAAACTTTTTCCGTACATTTTCCCGAGCTTGATAAGCTTTTTCAGTCTCTTCCTCTTCGATCTTGTTTCCATAAAAATCGTAATATGTCGTTTCTCTCTTCTTTAACGGATTATTTAAAAGTTCATCATAATCACGATTACGCGCAAGGCGCTGCAAAAAAGAGTTTAAATAACATGTAATGCCAAGATTTTTGATGCCTTTGTGTCCGGGTGCTAACTCAACAAGCTTACTACTTCTAGAAGACCTTGTCGTTTTTTTCGACTTAGGGGCCTTAGGAGCAGGCTTAGGAGTCGATTTAGGAGCGGGTTTATGGAGCACACTAGCTTTAGGAGGTGGCTTAGAAGGAGGTGGCGTTGTGGGGGGCACCGAAGGCGATGGCTGCTCAGCAGGCTTTCCTAGGTTGGCTGTTGTAATCCTGGCAATATCTTTGCGTCTGCCCCAAGAAAGCCATTTTGAGTTTTTGTTGTTATCGTTATGGTTTTTTATTCTGTTATTAAGAATCGTCACATTATATTCAAGATCCGGGGTACTCAGCGGTCTGTTTTCAAGAGCCTCCTCGACTTTGTTGCGTACAGCCAACAACACTGGATCTTGTTTTCGAAAAAAACGTACTATCCTATGCCACCATTTTAGAGGCTTTGTTGTTATGACAAAAGCGTCTTTTGCAACACGCAGCCTTGCACCTCGATCTAAGCGTTGGTTAAATATATCGAAACTCATCGCAGCAATCCCCTAATTATTACTGATGTTACGCGCTAATTTTGCTTTAGTGGTGTAGCGAAATGGGTAAGATGCAAGTATCTCCGACGAGCCAAGCTCTGAAGAGCTGGTCGAGGAGGAATACGCAGCAGATTGCCCCTTGCAGCACGCCAATAAAGTGAGAGTAGCGCGTAAAGTCAGTTATTATGATATAATCATAATATAGTTATACCACTATAAACGTCATGCAATCAATAATTTTATTGACTTTGTGGTTTTTCTGTTACTATGATAAGGTGAAAGAAACATGTAGAGGTATTACCTTATGGCCAAAACGAATTACGGTGAGATGGAGAAAAGCATCTCTAGGACCCTGAAAAAATACAAACGCGACGAACTTCTTGTCCAAGCTGACGAAGCGCAGAAAGAACTAAAGTCCAAGAAAAAAAATGAAACGCGACGAAAAGAAGCCACCACAAAAAAAGAACGTGTGCAAGCGACAAAAGAAGAGGTAAAGGAAAAAGCCTTCGACGCCATAAAGAAAAAACTCTCAATGCTAAATAACAGATCTAAACGTGTTCTTTTTGAAAAGCTCAACCTCAACAAAGAAGAGCTAAAAAAATATATCTCAGATCATAACAAGCTATCTCGTGAAGACTGGAAAATGATAAAACAAATACAAAAACAAATATCAACATATTCCGAAAATATCGAAAATTTCGAACAAGAATTCAACGATAAAATCATCAATTCAGAAAAAAATAAACACGTCAATAAACGCTTAAACGTACGAGATAATTGGCTACCGCTTTAACAGTGACCAGTTATCAATTATCAGTTATCAGTGGCATATAGGGACGAAGAGCTGATAGTAGCTGGCGAGCTTTCGTCTTTTGTTCACCTTTTTTTTACAGTTTTTAGCTAAAATCAAGCAAATTTAAATAGCTTTTTTCCTGTTTTTATGCTACAATTTCCAACCTGGCAGTAATGATAGTTTAATGTTTTTAGCTAAACATCTATCGTAATAACACTATAACAATGAGATATTTATGGAACCCAGCACTAAAATAGCACACGGTGGTTTTCCGAGCTTAGTTAGTCCTCAAGAAGGCGTCGAAGTTGAGCCTTCTAGGCCTTCTGGTATTAGATCCGTCATCGATGCTCTTGCTGCGCGTGTTTTCGATACTAAAACGCCATCGGACGACGCTATAGCGACCATCGGATCTCTGGAGAGTCGTGTCGGTAAAATCGGTGGTAAGCTTGCATCTTTTATTACCAACATCATTGTTCCTGTTGCGCGAAAAAACAAAGCTGCTAGTTTTTTTACTTCGGAAGCTGAATTAAGCAACTACGTCAAACACGTTGTTCTTATTGGAATGCACCGTCTTACCTGTCCTGAAGGCAGGGCTTTTATTTTGGGCACTGATGAAAACCCCGTTGGTTTTCTTCAGAAGCTTCGTGACGTCTATGCTGAAGATACGCATGTTAAAAATAAAGAAATTACAGATGCTTTGGCCGATGAGATGCTTCTAGACGAAAAACATATAGAAGAATTTTTTGATCATGATCAACAGAGAGATATACGCTTACGCGACCATGATTGTGAAGGTCTTTCTAAAGAGCTTATGTCATTTATTTTTAAAGGCGAACGCCACAACAATCTACCTCCCCTGAAGATGGGAAAAGTTTCTCTTGGGAAAAGCGTTAATGATCCTGTTTATTATTGTGTAGAGCGTTACCTTTTACGTCCTCTTTTCAAGACTTCCTTGCCAAAGATTAAAGATTTAATCGCCGAAGGAGACGTCGGCGTCGACAATCTTGCTCTCGGCAGGATAGCCCCTGCTGTTGCCAACAAAACCGAGGCTGCTGTAAAGGAAGCGGTCGAAAAACAGATAGCGAAAGCTTTAGATACAATAAAACAACCGGACTATTTTGGAGGCGCACAGGAAAAGGCCAAAGAGCTGCTTTCTAGCATCGTCCCTAAAGATATCGTCGACATTATCACCGGAAAACCTATTATCGCTGACGCCGAAGCTTTAGTCGAGGAATTGAAAAGCGACGAAGTACGTATAGCGCAGAAGACAAAGCCATTTGCTAGCCGCATAGCAGACAAAGTCGCCAAGTATGTCGGGCTTTGCATCCATGTCGTCATCACCAATCTCCGTACTCATTTTATAGACCATCCCAATTATATCATTGACCATATAAACGCCATGGTAGAGCTCGCCAAAGAAGAAGACAAAACTAAACGTGATGAAGGTATTGCTAGTAGTATCAATGATCTGATAAATGTATGTCTCCCTAAAAAAGCAGAAAGCCTCAGTCATCTTCCAAAGGCTGCTCGCGAACCGTTATATTCTTATCTAAAAGACGAGATGACGTCTTTCTTGCAGAAACACATCCACGAATACTTCATCATTCCCGAGACCGTAGAGACCAAAGAAAGCCTGAAGACCTCTATAGGAGACACTGCCGTCAACATCTGTGAAGCTACGGCACGCTCTATAGAAGACTGCTATGACAAACATGAGCAAAAGCTCTTGGTAGAAGCATTGTCATTAGAAGCCGTAAAAGAAGAGCTTCCTGACTTTTTGCGTAAAGAAGCCGAAAAAGACTCTAAGTCTCTTGTCAAAGGGATTCTCGGTGAGCTACGAGAACAGTATCTTAAGGAAGTCCCTGAAAAAGCTCTTCGCGGTCTATTTTTTGGAAGGATGCAGCATATCATGATGTTGGCGATGAGAAACCTAAATAACAACATCGAAGATTTGCCTGCTATCTTCAGCGATCTCTTATCTCTAGAAAAGCCCCTCGCCGCAAAATATGTAACCCCGGCAAGAAAAAAACTAGTACAAGGCCGCCTTCTCAAAGCATGTTTTCCTGAGGGCAGCAAGAGTATGCCTGTACCTTCCGCCATGCAAGAGCTTATATACAAAAAATTTAAGGAAGAGCTTTTCCCTCAGCTTGTCGACCTTGCCCACAATGTCATAAAACGCCCTAAAGACTTTCCTGACACAAAAGACATAGGCCCAGATTTAACAGACGGTCAAAAAAAAGCCGCCGAGCGCATCAAAGAATTCCTTGCAAGACAAATTGTGGTTAATGCTCGCAAGATGGGTGCCGACAAAATTTTGGAGGCCTTAGGCCCCAAAGCAACAGAGGAGCTCGGAGGCATCGCTGCCGACAGGTTAGAACGTGTCATGCTCGACGCCATGCCTAAGATCTTAACACACCTGAAAGATCTCATAAAAGCCGAACCATTTTTCCTGCTAAAAGTCGTAAATAAATTAGGGATTTCTTTACAAAACCACTTCGACGCATACACCATGAAACGAAAAGATGTTGTTGATGGACAACAGATGTTCCTTGAAAAGCTTTATGGTGAAAGCATTTTAAGTGTCACCGACCGTCAAAAATGCAAGCTCGATCATACAAAAAAATGGGCATCGAAATTGCTGGACGTCGCCTTCCCTCGCAGCATTAAAACAGACGAAGATGGAAATGCCGTTCTAGATGAAGATGGAAACGCTGTTCTTGTTAGAAAGATCCCCTACATCGCCGAAGACCTCCAAGAGCCCGTAGGAGAGCAGCTCGAGACAAACCTTTTGCCAACGATGCTTGTTGAGATGATGAGCACTTTGACGGAAGAACATACGATGAATCAAATTGTAGCAAACACCCTCGAACAGATTTTCAAAGAAGATACAGAACAACACGTCAAAGAGAGAGTAGTAATAAATCATAAAGGTCTGACTGATGTTGAAGTAAATGGCATCGTCGAGAAAATCGAAGCTCATCTTCGAGGAAGCGCTGGCGTTGATAAACAAAAAGAGATAAAGGTCCACTACGAACGCTACGGCGAAAGTCTTGTAAATATATATATATCATGCTACTTATCCAATCCGGATGTGACCAAAGTCCCCAAAGAAAAAAAGAAGCTTTTAAAAAAAGTCCGTGGCATTGTCCGTGCTTATAGCAAAGCTACAGCAGGCGAAATCTCTTCAAAAGACAAAAATGAAATAAAAGATGTCGTCAACGCCGAAGCTTTCGGCAAGGTAGCGATAACATTCGGTAAGCTCTTCGTTAAGATTGTTGGAGAAGACAAGCTTCCAAAATGTCGTTCTCTTGAAAGAACTATCGGCAATATCATGGCGCAGAATATCTGGAAAATGTTGCAAGAGAACCTCGACAGTCTTGTTGATAACATAATAATAGACCCCACCAACGTCTGGCTTGAGGGGGCGATAAAACACGACGAAGCCAAGACGACAGCAAATTCTGAAGAGCTGACTCAAGATGAAGTAGAAACTAATATCGCCACCGATAAGCTCAAAGCTGCCAATGCGGCACGAGAAGCCATCTCGCAGAAAACCTTCACACCGCTAAGACTTTCGATGTCAGCAATATGGAAGTCCTTCTCGAAGACAGTAATCGCTATGACCGAAGCCTTCTGTACAAAAGCTGAAGAGTGGAATATCCCCAGACCTTTCACCAAGATACCTACAGGCCTCGTGATATCGGAGTTGATGCGCTTTGTTTTGCGAGCTGTGAACTTTTTAGCAATCAAGCCTATCACCTTAGCAACGATAGGCATTGACAATATCTATAAGCTCGTATTAAATCCAGCACTCAATGCTTTAGGCTTTAGAAGGATACACCACCGGATGGAAAAGAAGCATACTGAACGCGTCGATAAAGCCCTTGAATTCTTCCAAAGCGCTCTCCATGAAAATCTTTTTTGGAATATCGTCGACGACATTTTCAATAGTGGAGATCTCGTTACTCCGCCGTCGAGCCCTGCGTCGACTCCGCCGCCTGGTCCCCGTGCTAGCGAAACCGACTGATAAAATTGTTTGCATAGTATGGGATGTTGTGGTATTATCTTGTGCTTTGATTACATATAGTATAAAGGAATTGTTGTTATGTCGAAAAAGTGTAAAGTTACTGGAAAAAAAGCCGTTGCTGGAAATACGTATGCTAGGCGTGGTATTGCCAAGAAGAAGAAAGGTATTGGTCTAAACATTACTGGTAAGACCAAGCGTACTTTCAAGCCAAACACTATGAAGAAGCGTTTCTGGCTCCCTGAAGAGAAGCGTTATGTCAGGATAATGGTGTCTGCTGCAGCGATACGTACCATCAACAAGCTCGGGATTTCTTCCGTAGTCCGTAAGATGCGTGCCAAAGGCCAAAAAATCTAATTGGAAGTTAGATTAATATAGTTTATAACGTCATCATATTTTTATATGGTGACGTTTTTTTATGCATTCTCTAAAAAAAATCCTTTCATTGTCCATTGCCATCGTCCTCTCTACGGCGCTGTTTTTCTTGGCATTTTCCTTGCTCTTGTCGCCATCGCTTCCTGAAGAAGGCTCCCCTCCACGTTTATATTCTCTTCACACTGGCGATGACATCACGATAACATACAGCGGTGCTTTTGCTTCCGCAAAAGAGTCTATCCTAATAATAGTTTTTTCTTTCACCGACGACTCTCTTGCCGCCTGCCTTAGGGCTCGTGCTGCCGAAGGCATCCCCGTCACCGTCGTTACCGACAAAAGGAACGCCGCTGCTGCCGCCAAGATTTTAGGGCCTGACATTATAACAATATCGCGCGTTATGCCTGGACTTATGCACCAAAAGATCGTCGTCATCGACGAGGCTATGGTATTCATAGGGTCAGCGAATATGACGACGGAATCGCTACGTATGCACGACAACATCGTCGTCGGCGTCAACAGCCCCTCTCTTGCCGATACTATAATCTCGCGGACAGTAGCCTTTACCATGCCTCCCGTCCGCATACCTTATACTTTACGTCATCATATTATCGGCAGCCAAGATGTCGAGTATTTCTCCCTTCCAGAAGATCGCGAAGAGGCCTTCACCACCATAATAGATCTCATCAACTCTGCGACGACGACGATAAAGATCGCGATGTTCACCTGGACGCATCCCGTCCTTGCCGAAGCTGTCATCGCAGCAAAAGATCGCGGCGTCGATGTCGAGATTATCGTCGACTACTCTTCTAGCCGCGGCGCCGGGAAAAAGATCGTCGCAACACTCCGCGATGCCGATCTCGACGTCCTCACAAACCAAGGCCCCAGCCTGCTACACCACAAATTCCTCCTCGTCGATAACACAACACTGGTAAACGGCTCTCTCAACTGGACAAAAGCCGCTTTCAAAGACAACGACGAATGCTTCCTCGTCATCAAAAACCTCTCCACACAACAACAACATTTCATGAAAAAACTATGGAAAAATACCACCCTCGAAGCCCGTTAAGTGGCTCCGCGCCCCTTAAAACCCGCGACAAGGGGTCAAAAACCCCTTGTATCCCCACCAAGGCGACAAAGCCCTACGGACTTTACTGCCGTCAGTGCCATCAAACCCGTGATTGTTGCTAAATCTATGGTTGAGCGCTACAGATGGAGGTGAAATTTTATACATTTTGACAAGGGCATGTCTTGAGACATGGCCGAGGAAAAACGTATAAAAGGTTGCCTTCAGCTGTAGATGGCTAACCATGGCTTTGGTAATAATCACGGGTTATAATGATGGTGCTGAGATAAAAACAACACTTCACCAGGAATTTTATTAAAAAACATGAAAAAAGGAAATTCCTCTTGAAGAAATGTACCATTTTTGGTACAATGGGTTTAGAAAAAGAAAATAATACAAGGTTGATTCGTGAAAAGCCGTGATACCGACCATCCCAAAAAGATCATATCAGTTAGATTTTATAGTTCAATGAGTGGCGCAGAACCTGTGAAGAAATGGTTGAAATCGCTTTCTGCCGAACAGAGAAAGATTATTGGTGAAGACATAAAGACGGTTGAATTTGGATGGCCTTTAGGCATGCCTGTTGTTAAGAGCCTAGAAAAAAAGTTATGGGAAGTAAGAAGCTCATTCCAGGATGGTATCGCACGAGTGATCTTTACCTTGGTTGAAGACCAGATGATCCTTTTACACGGATTTATCAAAAAAACACAAAAAACTCCGCAGAAGGAGATAAAATTAGCTTTGCAAAGAGCAAAAGAGATTAAGGAGGCGTAAGATTTTATGGCTACTAAAACAAACAAACACATTGGTTCTGGTTTCGATGATTTTCTCGAAGAAGAGGGAGTCCTTGATGAAACTGAAGCTGTCGCAGCAAAAAGAGTTTATGTTTTTCAGCTAGAAAAAGAACTGCGAAAGCAAAAGCTAAAAAAATCCGATCTTGCTGAACGGATGCATACCAGCAGGTCTTCAATAGAACGTCTTTTAGACCCAAGCCTGCCGTCTACACTAAAATCATTAAGTGGAGCTGCTATTGCTTTAGGAAAACATTTAAGAGTCCGGTTAGCATAATTCTTTTTGCGCACGATAAAAGTTTAATCAAAAAAAGCATAATCCTAATCTAGAAAAAGGTATAAAACTATGAATCTGCAAGAATTTGTTAAAGATGTATTAGTAAGTCTCGATAAAGCTGTTGAAGAAGCACGAGCAGAAATGAAAAGAGATGTTTATTTTTCAATGAATAAAGAACAACGAACAGTTGAGTTTGATATTGCCGTATCATCTGAAGAAACGGATTCAAAAAACGGTAAAGCTGGAATTAAAGTATTGCAGTTTGCTGAAGGTGGGGGCAGCCTAAGTAAAGAAAATAAAAATTCAACAATAAGCAGAGTAAAGTTTGGAGTCGGAATATCCTATAATACCAAAGATGAGTCGATTCGCCAAACAGAAGAATATGAAGCAGCTAAAAACATGCGAAATTCATCGAGGCCATAGAGTTTAAAAACCGCTTGTCACCAATTCCTTTATCTCAGTGCCATCGAACCCGTGATTGTTGCCAAATCTGTGGTTAAACGCTACAGATGGAGGTGAAATTTTATACATTTTGACAAGGGCATGTCTTAAGACATGGCCGAGGAAAAACGTATAAAAGGTTGCCTTCAGCTGTAGATGGTTAACCATGGATTTGGTAATAATCACGGGTTATAACGATGGTGCTGACAGCAAAGATAAAGCAAAAAGCGAAGGCAGTTTCTGCCTTTGCTTTTTGCTTTGTCGCGGGGATACAAGGGGATTTTTCCCCTTGTCGCGGATTGTCAAGGTCGCGGAGACCTTGACATTACTCAATAATATTGTTGATGTCTTGTGATGTTATTGCTCCTTGGCGAGTTATTATCCAGTGGTTGTCGTGATAGCATAAGATTGTCGAGGGTGTTCCGCTCATATGGACATCGGCGGGTAAGGTGGGGAACTTTTTGCCGAAGATGTCTTCTAATTCCTCTGGTGTTGTTGCTGGGAGTTGTCCTGAGAGGTTTGCTGAAGGTGCAACGAGGGGGCCACATTTTTGTATGAGGAGGCGTGTTGTTGTAGATTCTGGGACTCTGAAGCCTGCTGTTTCTAGCCCTGCACGTATCGTTGTTGATACTGTTTCGACGTCGATGGGGATTACTAGCGTAAGCGGTCCTGGCCAGAAGGTATGTGCTAGTTCTTCGAAGTGTGGTGGTATATCGTTGACGAATTGGTATATCTGCTCGACATCGGCTAGGAGCGTTACTAGAGGGTTTTTCTCCGGCCTGCCTTTTATTTTGAAGATTTCCGCTACGGCGATGTCGTCGCTGCTATCGGCGGCGAGACCATAGACGGTATCGGTTGGCACGGCGACGACTTCGCCGTTCTGTATCAAAGATGCTGCCTGTGGTAGTGATATTATCATGGTGAACACTCATTTAATATGTTTTTCATGCGCTTACGCAGACGTCCTACCGCCTTGGTGTGTACCTGTGAGATGCGCGATTCGCTAACGTTTAGCGCTCTTCCAATATCTTTGAAGATAAGACCTTCGTAGTAGTACATCGACAAGACCAGACGCTCTTGTTCTGGCAGGTCTTTTATCGCTTCGAAGAGGTAGTCCCCGACTTCTTTGCTGCCAACGAGTTCAGAGCTTAGCTTCGCATTGGCATCGGGGATGCGTTCCGCGAGAGGCACTCTTTCATCATCGCCATCGTTTTTCTCGTCGAGCGACGTCATCGTCGGAGGCGTTATCGTCACGAGGAGCTTCTCAAGCGCTTCTATATCTATGCCAAGATGTTCGGCAAGCTCTTGTTTTGTTGCTTCCCTGCCAAGGCGGTGCTGTAATTCTCTTTTTGCGTCTTCGACGGTGCGGCTTTTGCTATGTACACTACGTGGTATCCAGTCGAGGGCACGAAGCTCGTCGATGATAGCGCCTTTTATTAAGAAGACGGCGTATGTTGAGAATGACGTCTTTCTTAAGGTATCGAATCTGTCGACAGCTTTCATAAGGCCCATAACTCCTGTAGAGTATAGGTCTTCTCTACGGACGAAGCTCGGTAGTCCAGGAATGATACGTCCTACGACATATTTCACAAGAGGAAGGTAGTGAGTAATTATCTCATCGCGGTATTTCACCACATGGTTCCGCGAATAACGTTCCCACAGCGAGTCTATCTGCTCTTCGGTAAGTCTTTTCATCATAGTGCCTTCCTATATATCTAGTCATCTTATAGTAAAAAGAATTTTACTTCAAACCCGATTATCACGCCTCCGTGGAGTCAGCGTTAACGTTCAATGTGTCTACGCCACATTAGTTCGGAGTTCGGGGTTCGGAGACAAAAGTTAGTTTTAATTGATAATTGATAATTGATAATTGTTCATTGATACGCTATACTAGTAAATATAATAGCTTAGAGCGGGAAGTATTCAAATGATAGGACGTAATGATTTTTGTTGGTGTGGCAGTGGGGATAAATGGAAGAAATGCCATTATCCTGAAGAGAATACTTCTGTCGTCGACGAGTACCACAAACGTTATGGTATCATCATAAAAGATGCCGAGCAGATCGAAGGCATTCGCGCTTCTTGTCGCCTTGCTGCCGAGATCCTCGACAAGACGTGTTCTCGTGCTGTCGCTGGTGTCACTACTCTCGAGCTCAACGACTATGCCCACAAGCTTCACCTCGACGCTGGTGCTATCCCTGCACCGCTAAATTATAGTTCTCCGCCGTACCCCAAAAGCATATGCACGTCTATCAATGAGGTGATATGCCATGGCATCCCCGATGGCACTGTTTTAAACGACGGCGACATCGTCAATATCGACGTAACATGTATCCTAGAAGGATATTATGGCGACTGCAGCAGGATGGTTGTTGTCGGCGGTAAAACTACGGAAGAGCGTCAGCGTGTCGTCGATGTTTCATACGAATGTCTTATGCGTTCTATCGACATTATCAAGCCAGGAGCTCTTATCTCTGATATTGGTGCCGTCATCGAAGAATATGCGACGTCGCAGGGATGTTCCGTGGTATACCAGTTTGTCGGGCATGGTGTTGGTGTAGGGTTCCACGAAGCTCCAGAGATTCAGCATTGTAGTAATGACAACGATATACCATTAGTTTCTGGGATGACGTTCACCATAGAGCCTATGATCAACGCCGGCAAGGCCGAAGGCATCGTCGACACCGAAGACCATTGGACGGTGAAAACTTGTGACGGCATGGCTAGTGGGCAGTGGGAGCATACTATCCTCGTCACTGATGATGGCTATGAGATATTAACTCTCTGAGCTTTTACCCAGGCTTAGATAGAATTTTAGGTATCCGTATTTCTTTAGGAATGCTTCCCCGTCTAATTTTGTTTCCCCAATATCTCCTAAGAATGGTGCTTCCAGAATATGAGCGGTACGCAACATAAGCTCTGCTGGTATCTCTTCATTACTAGCCCTATTTATTAGATCTGTTACTCCTAATTTTTTAATTCCATCACTTAGGCTAGAATAAAAAAGCTTTTTTAGACAAAGTCCCTGTTCTTCTTCCTGTTCCGAATCAGTCTTACCAAAAAGCTGAACCCCTAAAAAAAGCAGACGCTGTGTTATTATTTCTCGTTCTTTCCCTTTATATTTTTCTTTATCACAGACTCTTTCCAGCTCCAACCACAGATCAAACATTTTCGCCAAATTTTCGACAAGAAACTCATTCTTTTCTACAAAAGCAGTCATTGCATTATACTTTTGTCCTACTGCTTCGTATAAAGCCCCAAACTTCGCCATAAGCAAGACCGTCTTCTTTTCTCCTTCCATTCTATGTAAAAAACTATCACTTTTTTCAAAAGCGGCAAACATCCTAGTAGAATATTCATAACATTCATATTTTGATGCTTCTGTCTTTATTGTAACGATATATGTTTTAATAAGCATATCATAAAAAGCGTTGTCTTCATCATCGTCTCTAACTTCTCCGCTCTCCTTAAACCCCGAAGCGTCACTTTCTACTATTTCCGTGATATGCCTTATATCTTCGACGCCAATCCGTGCTTTACTTATACTGAGCTGCTCTATCATACCCATAACGAGCTCTCTATTCATGCAACCATAGGCGGAGTGTGTTTTCCAACAGATAGAGTTTTGCATTTTGTTAAAAAACGTTATTATCTCTCTAATCGCCGGATTTTGTTTTTCTATCGCATCATCACATCTGCTTTTGGCTTCCTCATACTCTTTTGTAGCACTTTTTTCTGTAGACTTTTTTGCCGCCTTCATTACTTCCAACTCATCACGAATTTCTTTTGTCGTCTGGCTAAATCGTTCTACTGTCTTCTTAAGGATCTTTTTCGCTATTTCTTTACCATCAATAATGCCCACAACGCTTTTCATGCACTCTTGGATAGCACAATTGAAATACGTGCCAGGCTGTATCATAAGGTCGGCATATCCTTCTACTATCTTTTCTGCCATAGCTGTTTTGTCGTCATCAGAGAAAAGCTCTGCGGTGTCTTCAACTGCACTTTTAAGCAACAGTCTTGCTTGTCTTATATTTTTAACCGTAGCCTTTGCTGCATTATAATTTACTGTTTGTTTAAAAAACTGCACGAGGCTCTGTTTCTCTTCTTCGCTGGAAGAAGAAAAAACACCATTTTTAATGCTAAGAATAAGAACATTGCCAGCCACTTCACGAGCGTCGTCTTTAAGCTTTTTGTTTTTCATCTGGCACAAAAGTCCTATCGTCTTCAGATAAAATTTTCGTGCTTCTTCAGGGACGAGATTATTGCTAAACAATGGGCTTTTTTTTCTTTCCATGGCCGAGAACATCTTTGCGACGTCAATGACAAACGCAGGCCTTTGTGTTGTCCTTCCTGCTGAAGAAAGCTCATCCATGGCTTTTGCCATATCTTGAACGCTTCTGACTCCGGCGAAAAGCGTATCGACTGTGCGGTTGCGAATGTGTTCTTTGAAAGATTCGGTTAGCCTGTTCGCTTCATCTTTTTTAATCAAAGGCAAGAGATGCGCTATGAACGAGAACCGCTCTTCAGGAAATAGGTCTTTTCTTATTTCGCATTCTTGGAAGATTTTATATGCTTTTACATGGCGTTTATCTTCTATATTCCATGCGACAAGTTTTTTCCATACGGCTTTTCTTTTTTCTGCTGCCGTAACGTCTCGACATCCTATGCGCATCAAAGTCTCGATGATGTCGAGGTCATCTGTCGACGGCTTATATTCGATGAGGTCTGCGACTTTTGTTATGGCTGCTGTTATTATTTCGGAGCTTATCGTTGAACGGTTTCCTTTGGCTATCTCATGTGCTGCAATGACGTCTTTTACAATGGACAGTACCGACATTGCGTCGCTGCTTTCTGATAGTTTCTTCCCCGTGATTGTGTCGAAGCATTTTTTTGCTTCTTTCCATGCAAGACAAGTAAGACCGCGTTCTTCAGATTCTTTGAAGAACTCTTCTGCGCGGATAACATCTCCTTTTTTTACTAATGCTTCTACAACAGAATAATAAGCTTTTGCTATTTCACATTTATGTTTCTTTTCTGCACGGAATTTATCAGTATCTTTATACTTACACAGCATATCGCATGCTTTATCAATTGCGTCGTCGGTAGAGCACTCGGTCCACGACTTTACGATACTACATAAATATCCTACACTTTCCTCCTTAAAACCATATGTGTACCTAATTTCACCTTCGATATTCATCGCACAATTTATAGCGACTTCTGTATGGCGCCCGCAGAAAGAATTTATAGCTCCTTTAAAAAAAGTTGCGCGCTGTTTACTTTTGCTAAACACTCTCTTTGCATTTGCTTGAAGAGCGAGCCTTTCAAGGGAAGGAATAAGTTGCTCTTCTTTCTGACATTTTTGAGAAACAGCTCCATACATAGAGCGTACTTCACCTTTACCAAGAGCGTTTTCTGCTTCTTTCAGCATCTCCATCGCTGCATCATCGTCGCCGGATTGTATGAGCCTCATCACAATGGTTACGCAAGATTCTCTGCGAGCTTTTTTTTCTGCCTCACTATATGTATCTTTTGTAAATTCTTCGCTTTTTAAAAGTTCAAGAAGGAAATATCCGGCATCTTTGTGTTCTATGTATTGCGACGCCACGCTTCTAAAAACATCAGACGAACTCTTTTTAGGATCTTTAAGGCTTGCTTCAATGGCTTGTACTGGATCAAGCGGCTCTGAAGGTCTTTCTTCAATTTCTTGTTTTGGAGCAGGCGGCTTTTCAACAATAAGAGTCGGTATTGTATGTTTTTCTTGGAGATTAAAAGATCCCAAAATGCTAAAAACTCTGCTTTCAATATCGGATAAATATGGTGATGGTAGCGGCGTTTTTCTGACACCCGTTCCCTTCAGTATTGCTTCTACTAATTCTCTTGTCTTATTTAACTCTTTTCTAGTTATTTCTACTGTATCTGTAGTATCACATTCTCTTTCATCTAATGCAGCAGCTTCGACTTTTTCATAATCAGGATAATAAGGTTGTTCAGCCCAAAGCGGTTGTAGGGAATTTCTTTCTGGTGGTCGTGGTTTCATCTTTTAATTTATCCTTTATTTTTGTTGACATCGCAAAGATTATATGCAAGTCCTCGTTTAAAATCAATAGTTTATGCAGCTCTGTTCGTCATAACGACGCCATGCGCAATCTGTGTCGGCTGATGATCGACATGTTGTGGATTCACAAGACGAGAAGGCATAACAAGTATTTACCTCGATAATAAGTTCTCATCATTCGTCTCCTGTCGAACTTCCGAATGGTATATACATACATGACTGTGCTTGTTCAACACTCATACTTCCTGTTACAATCATTGGTGCCACATCTTTAGCTGGGGTCGTCTTTTTAGGAAGAGAATCATAATATTTTTCGAACCAGGTACCTTTTATTATTGTCGGGTCAATCTTAATTGGTATTCTCCATGTCATATCCAAAAACATCTTTATAGGAGAAGAATGCGAACTGAGCTGTATTCCACTTTCAGGATCAATCATACTCACGCATAACTCTATATGCGGCAAGGCATACAACATATTTAAGAGTGTTATTAATGAGTGTCCCTTTTCATTCTTTTCTTCGCTCTTAATATGAAACTCAGTGATACGTTTATCCAGCTCTTCTCGTCCACCTCCTATAGAAGCTACTTGTGAAGGTTCTGTAAAAAAATATTTCATCAGGGCCTCTAGGATTCTGTTGCAGATGTCCTCTCGCTCATATTTTGCACATAACTTACGATATTCCTCTAATCCTGGAGCTGATCCTAATAGCTCTTTATATTCTTCTGATTCTCTGACTGTCCCGTCCTCCTTTTCCGCTGCTAAAAGCTTTGCCTTCTTTTTCGCTGCTAAAAGTTCTCCCTTTTCACCATGATGGCATTCACGTACTTCTTCTATCTCTGTACGGTGTTCGAACAAGAGCCATTCTTCGAAAACTACTTTCACACAACTCATAATATTCTCTGGCTTGCGCTCTCTAGGACTTTCCGGCTCCATATCATTATTAAAAACCTTCAAAATGCTATCGATCTTCATTTTATGAATTTCAAGCAAAACAACGGGGTTTCTCATTATACTAAGTCTTTCCATTTGTTCCGGTGTATAAACTAGCTCCACACTATATCTTTTAATAATATCATGGATTTTTTGATACTTTTTATAGTCTTCCCATGTCTTCATACTTCTAAGCATGTTTTTCTCAATTTCATGGAAATATATACTAAGCATATAAGATAATCTTCGTGGCTTGACTGTGCTCTCCTTTTGTCGATCGTAATATTCTTTGTCCTTGCCCATGATATCGATCATTTCTTGCCAATGTTTTGTGTCTTCAGAAAAGCTTGTGATTAGCCTATAAAGCAAAATATCTTCTTCCTCTGATTGCTTTGACGTCTTCCATAGCTCGCTTTTCTGTATAACCTTAAGCATCTCCACCACTTTTTCTACTGGCAGACGGTTTTCACCAAAAGCGTCGTTAAGAGCTTTGAAAGGGCATGACAACAAGCTTTTCTCCATGCCCACTACTACTTCTAGCCTTCTACCACTACATGTTTTATGGCGTATAGCGTCTTCTATAAGAGGAAGTACTCGTTTCATATCATCGCCTGTTTTCATCAAACCACTTACAATAAAAAACATAGCCAGAACGCCCACAATAGCCTCATCGTCATCTACTATGATATCAAAAAATGTATTACCTTCAGGGCTTTTTATCATGCTTTGCATCAACGTACATAGCTCTTTGAAATTCCCTTTTCTCTTTTCTGCAGAAGCAAAAATTCCTTCTTTCCATTTTTCCTTGCTGTCTTCTGTTTTTGGCTCTTCCCTGAAAACATTATTAGCAATTTCTAAGAAATTGCCTCTTCCTTCCCTAGCCTCCAAAGTAATCGCCATGTCATATAACTCTATCGCCAGCGCTGTTCTTTCTTCTTCGGAAAACCTGTCTCTGCTTCTTTCAAAGGTATCATATGCCTTTTCAAACATACTTCCATCAGCTTTTTTAACCCATTGTCTTATCATCGTAGAGACGTATTCTCGCCACGCCTGCCGTACAGTTTCGTTGGCTTCTGTATAACGCCATTCCTCTAGAGAGCTCTCAACGATATCTTCGACCCTTTTCCTATGAAGTGTACGTCGTTTTTTTGGTGGATTGATAGTATTCAGTGCTCGCCCAAGAGATGTTATTGTCTTAAGGTCGTCGTTGAAAGTCTGTTTTTCTCTTGTTTTTACAAGTTCACATGCTTTAATAGAAGCATCAAAACGAACATTGTCGTCGCTTTCTTCTTTGGCGATATTGATATATTTTTCTACGAGAGCGCTACCCATCCTCTCCATCGCGCTAATATGCGAAATCACAAAACCATTTATCTTATCGAGTTCTTTCATAGTATTTGGTAGCCCCATAGAAGAAAGCTTCTCGATAACCAATGATAATGTCGTCTCATCTTTCGAACAGCGTCTTCTCTCTATAGCCTCAAAGACCTCTGAAACATTGCATGCTTTTTCAACTTCATAGCGAGCGGCAAAAACTCCTACGCGGGCGCGTTCTTCCGGAGGGCTTCTTAGGAACGTCGGCAGCTTTTCTTCATCGAACAGAGCGCATCCACGGACTTTTGCTTCGTCATCATCACCAGTAAGTAGCGCTGTACATGTCGAATACCACGCTTTCCTTTTATTCTTTGCTTGATCTTGTTCTGAGAAGTTTTTCATGCTTCGTAACGTGGAAAGCAAGGCCTCGGCGTTGTCTGTCATCTTTAAAGAAGCGCCTCCCAATATAATCTTACATATAAGGTCGACTTTCGTTTTTTCGTCGAAGATCTTCTGGTTTCTCATGAAGATGTTATATGCATTCCCGAGGTGTGTAACATCCTGTTTTTGCACAAGCTTTTCAATGATTCCTGTATAAAACCCTTCTCTTGTGACAACAACAGGTTCTGCCACCGTTCTTCTTTTACTTTTTTTCTTCTTAGGTCTTGCCGATGCGGTCAGGCCATCAAGAACCTTATGTTTTTTATCAAGTTGTTCGATGATGGATATTGTGTTTTCGGCATTTTCGAAGTCTTCTGGATATTTAGCGAAGAACCCACAAGCTTTATGGACGGCAAAAATAATTGTATCTCTTCTGATGGTTTCGATAGTTTTATTATCGATATCGTTAATGATTTTTAATGCTGTATCCACCTTCTCATGCTTGTCCTTGCGATCGGTGTCGTCTATTGCCTTTATACATGAATCAAGACCTTTACCAGCTTTTTCAAGGTCATAGCTAATGACTAAAGCTTCTGCCTTAGAGCGTTCTTCCGATTTTTCAAGTGCTGTTATCTCATCTACTTCATCAAACATTGCGTATCCACGCGCTTTTTTAACGGGATCATCGCTGCCAAGCAGTGCTGCACATACCAGATACCACGCTTTTCCGCTTTCTACTAATTTATCCTCATTGTAAAAACAATTCATACTTTGTAAGGAATCAAGCAAGACCTCGGCATTTTCTATCATTCCCCGAGAAACATATCTTGATATCATCTTACATATAATAGGTGCTTTAGTCGTTTCATCAGCGCCTTGAAGTTTACTCGCGAAGATGCTATATGCGTTTGTTATGTTATCAACAGAGCACGGCTTCTGCTTCTGCACTAGTAGAGCATTAACAATATCAGTATAGAAAGATTCCTTTGTCTTTGTAGATTCGAAGAAAAAATGACTTTTATGAAGCCTTTCGACGATATCAACTATTGTTTCTATATTCTCGAATTTAGATGGATCCTCGTATATTAAATCACAGGCCTTGCAAGCTGATGCAATAACAAATTTTCTATTTGCGGCTACTGGAATTATAGAGGCTGTTTCCATGATAGTTAATGCCTGGCATATCGACTGTGGACTTCCTGTGTCGATAAGGCCATTAACGATATCTTCATACAAACCTTTCTTTTTTTTATACGAAATCGAATTATCTTCCTTATCACCTTCTTTTTCGAAAGCCAGGCTATCCTGCATAACTTCCAATAATTTCACAGAAGCGTGATGCCATTTTTTTTCTATGAGCTTTTGTAGCAAGGGATAGAGGCACTGTCTTTCTTTGCCGAAGGCGCTTTTTGCTCCTGGAAAAAATCTATTGTATATATACGATATAGTTTGTCGGAATATGATGTCTTCGTCGCTGTGATTTATCTCGCGCAACGACTTCAAGGCTTGGATAATAGCGAGTAAATAATTTTCATTATCAGAATCTTTATCAAAATGTTCTCTCATCAAACGAACAAAACGACTGTAAGGTTTCTCGCTACTTTCCTCTTCGAGACAGTGTTTACAAAACGGCTTTAAAACAGCTGTCTCACATCTCCTTCCCGCTTTGCTTATGCTGTATAATGCTCTAGGAAGGCCTACGCTCTTGGGCGTATGGCATAAAAAGATTCCCTTACTATAATGTCTTTTTCCCTCTTCGGGGTCTTCGTCGAGATAGTAGCAATAATCGCCGTCGAGGTCCACCTGAAAGGCTCCTTCTGTGCGATCATACTCTTGAGCGATGCGTATTGTTAAGCGTATCTCCAGATCTCCGATGCCGATAAGCATCCAGTCGTTTTCGATGTCACACATAGGTTTACGATTGCTAAGATATGCCGCTTTTAGCAGCTTTTTTGCTTCTTCTGTTTCTCTAAATTTTTCAGGAAGTGTCTCTTTTTTAATAAAGTCGTAGTATGTTTCGAGGATCTTGTCCTCAAGAAATAGCTTAAAACCCTTGCTGTCCACAAGTTCATCAGAGATGTCTAGATAATATGCGACGTCGGCATCGGAGAGCTTCTTCACCGAGACCACTCCAGGGACGACTATCGAAGAAGCTCCGGAGCCACAGATGCGCTTTCCTTTTACAACTTTGTCGTATTTTTCGCCGTAATGGCTTTGAAGCTTGGCGTTGAAAGCATACAAAAAATCTTCTATCTTGGGATTTTTTTCAAAAGAAATCTTCTTAATATTTTTCTTTGAGATACCCAGATTTTCCAATTTTTCTTCTTTTATGTTTTTATTTATCGTCGTTTTGAGAGGCCTTTGACGAAAACTTTCGCGTCGCGATTTTTGTGCCTTAGAAAGCTTTTCTTTGTGGCATTGTGATGGCAGCTCCCCTGTTTGTTCAAGTTCTTCGACTTCCAACGGTGCGCTATCTACAGCTACAGTAGAGGTTGTGGGCCTGAAGAATTGTGGATCGCATAAAATAAGGAGAGGCGAAGCTCCGGGTCGTTTTGTCGGGGTGGTGCGGCCGGAAGCGTTGGCTGTCGGAGAAAGGGCTCGTCGTGACACTTCCGAGGTTAGCGACGCGGTGTCGCTATCACTTAGCAATGCTTGCCGTCCTAACTCTTCCGCATGTTGTACACAGACATCCGTGCGACCTTCTAGCGTAGCAGCTAAAGGCCTATATGATAACGTTAATGATGACGGCGGTTGCATAGTATAATTATTTTTGGATAATAAAGACAATTATTATACTATCTGTAGCTATTAATAATCAATACTTTATGCAGATAACATTATATAGCTACGGTATATTCTCTGAGGGCGTCGTTTAGCGATATTTTTTTGTCGGTATTTTCGTTGCGGGATCCTATAATTAACGCGCATGGAACGCCTACTTCTCCTGCGGGGAATTTCTTCGGCAGTGTCCCTGGGATGACGACGCTATTTGCTGGAACGGAACCCCGAGATATCACCATCTCGTTGCCAGTGACGTCGACGATCTTTGTGCTTGCTGTTATTATTGTTCCCGCGCCTAGGACGGCGCCTTTACCAATATGCGCTCCTTCGACGACGATACATCTACTTCCGATGAAGGCGTCATCTTCGATGATGACGGGAGTGTTCTGCAGTGGCTCCAGGACGCCACCGATTCCTACGCCGCCGGAGAGGTGTACGCGTTTCCCTATCTGCGCACAAGAGCCTACTGTCGCCCAGGTGTCTACCATGGTACCTTCGTCGACGTATGCACCGATATTTACATATCCCGGCATCATAACAGTGTTTTTGGCGAGGAACGACCCATACCGTGCTATAGCGTGAGGAACGACACGGACGCCTTCGTCTCCCGTCCATTGTTTCAATGGTATTTTATCGGCGAATGTTATATCTCCGGCATTAATTACTGTGATATCCCTAACCTTGAAATATAGAAGTATTGCCTTCTTTATCCACTGATGTGTCGTCCATTTTCCTGTATCGTCGCACGAACACACGCGAAGCTTGCCTTTGTCGAGGAATTCTATGGTATCTTCGACGGCTTTTTTCATCTCTGTTGTCAGTGTTTCAGCGTCGTAGGCAGGCTCTATAATATTTTTTATATCTTCGTACATAATTCTTTATTATTTTTTGTTGTTATCATCGCTTTCAGCGCTGGAAGGTGTGTTTCAAGGACCGTTTTATGGTCGAGCCCTCGTTCTATCTCGTATGTTATCGTTGGGATATCACGCTCTAGTCCGTAATATGTTCCTAGGCATCCCGGCGTCGGGTATCCTATGCTATCGCGTATATCATAGCCGACGAGGTTTTTTGCTGCTTGTGCTTCTTCTTGACAGCTTCCATTAACGTTGATACAGGGATTTTTCCAGGAATGTATACTTATTATCAATGTTGGCTTTGCTTCAGAGATATAATTTATTAATGCCTGTGTTTCGGGCTCGCTGTTGGGGTGTGTTCCTGGGCAATAGCGTTCTTCTGTGATTTCTGCTGTCCAATCTTTTGTCGGCATGTTTCTGTTGAGATCGACGCCAGCGGCGTTCTTACGCTCTCCGGCGATGACACCATCGAGATTCAAGGTAGGGATTACTGTTACTCTAGGAATACACTCCCCTATCAGTCCATATGCTGCAACGACGCCTTCGCTTTCGTCGCCATGGACGCCGCCGATGACGAGGACGTGAGGTTTTTCTCCTTCCCACTGGTATACTTCGATGGGAAGGTTCCGATGTGTATATCCTATCGTTATATGTTCCATCTTATACCAATCCCCGATAAAAAAATCATAAACTCATCCTCATCTTTTTGCATAGAAATTTGCGCTCGATCTTGCTAACACACCAATGTTTGCGGCGATCTCCGCGCTTCCTTCTACGCAAAAATCTTGAGCCCAATTTATGGCTTTTTCACCGGTAATTGGTATTATTCTTTATTGGCGAGGTCTTCTGAGAGTGTCGTTACGAGAGTTCCTAGCTCTTGAGCTTCTTCACGCCATTGCATAGCCTCTTCTTGGACTTTTTTAAGCTCTTCTTCGAGCTCGCATTCATATTCCGTAGGCTCAGTATCTCTGAGGGCTTTTTCTTTTGTAAGGGCTTCTAGCCTACCTTCGACGTCGAAGAGGTCTATTCTTGTCTTATCGAGGACTTTTGTCTTTTCTTCGAACTGCTCACGCAGCTGTTTATACATGCCTTGCATCTTTCTTGCATCGGCAGGAGCAGCGTCGTCACCGCCTGGCTTCTTAGGCCCTGAAGGCATCTTATTTTGCATCTTATTCTGTATGGAATGGAATTCACTATACACTTCTTTGAAATCTTCGCCGCCGACAACGTCGTTTTCTTTTTCGTCGATTTTTTTCTTGAGGTCTTCTATTTCCTGATCTTTATTGCGGAGGGTTTCTTCTATAACACTGCTGTCTTCTGCCTTGCTGCCTTTTGTGTCGTCACACATACGTTGTAGTTCTGCGATATCTTTCTTTGCATCGAGAAGATTTTCATGCTCTTGAGCATATTTCCTTAGGTTCTTTAATGCCTCGGAATGAAAAGCAACGTTGTTTTTGGTTAGGTCTTTTACTTCGGCGTTTAGGGCTTCTATCGTCTTGTTAAGGGTCTGTTTTTGCTCTTGTCTTGTAGTGATATCATCCTCTAGACGTCCTTTTGTTTCTTCGGACTCTTCACGGTCGCTGCACCATTGCTCTTGTGTATCTTTTAGTTTCTCGTCGAGGCTTAGTAGGCTGTCGAGGCGGCTCTTCGACTCCGTCTCTATAGCATATGTTGTAGCATCAGACTCTTCGAAGGAAAGGACCGTTATTGCGAAAGCCATAAGCGTCGCCGAAGCCATCCCCAGCTGCCACAGTCGCTCTTCTACGTGGATACCGCTATATGTTATTAAGAACATCATAAACATAAACGCTGCCGTTCCCAGGGCTCCGCTCCACCGCCATCGCCAGCATGCCCCTATCCCTATCATCGCAGAAAAAGGCAGATAGAAACTCGTCGAAGACGGCGTCACTGCATTGACGAAGATGGTAAAAGCTATGATAATTGGTCCGAGCATAGTCCAAAACTGTGCTCGCTCTTTAAGATTTTTTGTGATAACGGCCATAACACTCTCTATAAATTATTTTTCAAAGACTACTAAAGAAGTATACTGAACGAGTATTGAGTGTCAACAGTTATCATTGAGCATTGATCATTGATCATTGATCATTGAACTAGATTTTCAGGTAATATTGTGCTTCTTCGAGGAGGTATGCTGCTAGCGTGGTGTCACCTTCGCATGTCATCTCAACATGCATATTCCCGTCGTCGTTAGGCTCTTGGCATGTTATCACCAAAGAACACGCTTTCTTAGTGTTTTTTGGTGCGATGGGCTTGACTTTATGTCTATTCTTTGGGTTCATTGTTCCTCTTCGTCAAAAGTATACCTCATAATAGCCTGTTATCATGATATTACGTCAACATGATCTTTCATTTTTTGCTTTTAAAATCTGTTTTATATATACTCATGGACAAAGAAAGAGGTTATACCATCATGTCACACGCAAAAAAGTTTCTTTCAGACCCTAGAATTTCTGAGGCCAAGAAGCTCATCGCCGAAGCCCTCAAAGAGCATCGTCAGGGCATTATTGATATCGCTGACGGCGATCCTTCGTGTCGCCAAGATTATGAAGACTCCCTTGCCGTAATATCTCAGAAGCGCGGCCAGAAACCCTTGTTCCCATATATCGCCAGTGGTATCGGAAACGGCGCTCTTGTCGAGCTTGACGATGGCAGCGTAAAATACGACTTCATCGGAAACATCGGCGTCTATGGCTGGGGGCATAGCGACGAAGACCTCGTCCTTGCTGCTGTAGATGCTGCTCTAACAGATGTAGCTATACAAGGACATCTTCAACCTGGCAAGGAATATCTTTCTTTTCTTAAGGTTATCACGAAGGTTTCAGGTTTTGACCATTGTGTT
>JABHNK010000051.1 GCA_018694295.1 Waddliaceae bacterium | reverse complement strand
GTTCCCGAGCTATCGATATCAATAGCGCCGGAAATCACGCCACCATTATCTGCTGCTTTTGTTGTTATAGACTTTGTTATTGCTATGTTAACGTCTGCCGTTGCATCGAGATCGACAAGGGCTCCTAGTGTCGTTATGCTTTCATTGATATCGATTGTTGCTCCGGTAACGGTAAGCGTGCTTATCGGTGTTACGCCACCAACGACACCGTTGAAGACCGCATTTCCTGAGCCTGCCGTAACTGTCAAGGTCTGGGTATTATTTACCGTGCTTGCGAATGTAACATTGTTAGCGCCTGCGCCGGAGGTGACCGTTGTTACTCCTGCCAATGTCGTCACTCCAAGAGCTATAGCGGTATTTGTTGTCGTTAGCGTTCCTGTAAGGCTCGTCGAGGATGGGTTTGATGCGTTACCTGTAGTGGCAAACCCTCCAGCGAACGTTATGCTAGCGCCAATAGTCACAGTTCCTGTGTTGAGGAAGTTACAGCCGTTTGTTATCGTTCCTCCGCCATTGAGCGCTACAGAATAATCAGCATCGCCACCGAACGTTGTCAATCCTGTTATCGTAGCATCACCGGCGACCGTCACAGTACCTGTCGTGCTTGCAGCATCTTCGTGCAGCTCTAACGTATATGCCCCTGCAAGAGACGCTATATTTATCGCGGCAGTGCCGCTTTTTAGTGTGGCGTTTGCCGTCATCGTCGTTGCGCCGAGGTCTATCTGATCGTTAGACGTTGCTACTATACCAGCTATATTCGTTACTGAGCCTGATGTTGTATCGAGGACACCATTAAATGTCCAACCGCCGGCGAGGGAAATGGCTCCGGCATTTGCAAACGTACAAGGGTTCGTTATCTCTCCACCACCATTGAGTGCCACAGCATAAACGGCATCGCCACCGAACGTTATCAGGCCTTTTATGGTAGCAGCGCCGGCTACTGTAACAGTACCTGTCGTGTCTGCAGCGTCTTCGTGTAAGCTAAGAACATAATCTCCAGTAATAGACGCTATATTTATTGCGGCAGTACCGCTTTTTATCGTAGAATCTGCCGTCATCGTCGTAGGGCCGAGGTCTATCTGCGTATTAGTCGTCGATATTGCACCTCCGATATTCGTACCTGAGCATGCTGCTGTACTGAAGCTTGCGGAGAACAATAAAGGAACTCCACCGCTAAACGTCACAGCCCCTGTATTTAGGAATTCACAATAATTCGTTATCGCGCCACCGCCACTGAACACCAAATTATAGTCTTGGTCTAGCGTAGTAAATGTCGGTGCTGTCAAAGCTCCGGCGAACGTTACCGTTCCTACTGTGTCGGTTAATACTACCGATGTGCTTGTTGTCACAGCACCAGAGAACAAGGCGCTAGCTGCCTGCGTTATTGTTAATATGCTTATATTATCAGTGGTGCCTACAGCACCTGTAAGTTCTATAGCGCCTCCTGTGCCGGCATCCATTGTTAGGGCATTAGTCTCAGAACCGAAGCTGTTCGTGGTTCCGGATATGCTTATATTAGCGCCTCCTGTCTGAGTATCATTTGTCGTAATCAACGAAATGTTTCCACCCTTTAAAATAACAGAGTCAGTAAACACAATAGGGTCACCTTCTGTAGTAATATTAGCTTCAAGCGTCGTAGTATGACCACAGCCATGTAAATTTATCGGAACATTTTCTGTGCATGTAATATTCCCAAGGACTCTAATTGTTCCTGCTACAGGCGTTTGGATTGTTATGGGGTCATTGAAGGTTACCTTATTTATCGCTATAATATGTTCGCCATCTTCCCTTCCTATTGTTATACTTCTTGCTCCTTCCTTAATTGCGGCAATCTCAATTTCGCTTAAGTTATAGTCCCCATTAGGATTATCAGAGCCTATGCCGATACTTTGAGTGGCAGTGCTTGGCTGAAGGATCACATCGCCCGTAGTGATGATTGTATCGTTACCGGCGGTAATACTTATAGTCTCCGTAGTTATTGAGATATCTCCTGCGCCGGTGTTAAGTTCCGCGCTTATTATTCCATGGCCTGCATGGTCGATGGTGAGGGTTCCACCTTCCGTAGTTATTATTCCGTTTGTATTGTCGAAGTTGGCTCCTGCAGAGCTAAAATTTCCACCATTTGTCGTTATAGCAGAATTTATGTGAACATCACCTTCGGCGGTGAAGGCAACGTTTACTGGCCCTTCCGTCGATGTTATTGTTCCGTTGTGTATCATCGTTCCGCTTGCGGCGACAAGGCTCGTCATGCCTTCTTCTTCGAAGATGTCTTCACAATTTACCACTTGCCGTATTATTTCTGAGACGTTTTCTGTAGGGATGAGAACGGTGCCCGGCACAGAATTTTCTGGTGGCGTCGTGATTTCGAAGTTTATAAGGTTTCTGCCGTCGAAGCTTACCGTGAAATGTTCCGCGGCGCCGACATGTACCGTGCCGAGGTTTGCCACTATAAGTCCTTCGTCAGAGACTAGCGGTGCTACTATTACGGCATATCCGTTGTCTGCTATTACTATCTCGCCTTTGTTGATGATAGAGGCCAGTTCTTTATATTGATCTTGGGAGAACTCGTAGTTTCCTTCGAGGAAATCAGCATCGGAGATATTTAGTGTCGTCGCGAGGAGTCCTGCGGTATTGACGTGTGAGTCTGGCCCGAAAAGGATGCCGTTTGGGTTTATGATAAATATCTGCCCATTAGCGACGAGGCTTCCCATTATCTCTGACGGGTTAGCTCCTGTTATCTTATTAAGAGCGATGGAATCGGCTCCCGGCTGCATATACTGGACGAGTTCGTTATCGGCGATGGAATATTCGTCCCAGTTTATAATAGCCTTATCGGTATGCTGGTCGACGACCATAGAATTTCCGACCTGAGAAATGTCTGCCAGCCCGTTTTCCACAGAAGGCTCAACGGGTATTGACATAACATGTGTAGGCGATAACATCCCACATATTGTAATTGTTGCGACAAGCGCTAATAATTTTTTTGCTAAAGTTTCCATCTTACGACCTCTTTTTTACAAAGCTTTTTTGTTTTCAATCCTTACATATAAAGTATTTTTGAGGACGCTGTCAACTTTTTATTATATATATAATAGGGGGGGCTTCATAAACTATTGATTGTAGACGTGCAATGCCAGCAGGTTTTCAGTTGTGATAAAAGCATAGTACACGATATCATTTTACTATCGCTTTTGTATGGCATTAGCTCAAATGGCATTGTTGAGGTCAGCGGTTCGATTCCGCTACGCTCCATATCTTAATTAAAACCCAGAAAGACAAAACCGTGTTACCAATAACAACTGCTGCTAGCTTAGAAGATTTCGCTCTTGCTGATCTTGGTAGCATAGAACAACTGTCTTATTCTCAAGCAATGGAAAAAGCCGCTTCTGTTGCAAAAGAGCACAAGATCACAACACCAAGAGTGCTAGTGGGGTTTAAACTCAATAAATATGACGCGTTCTATTATGGCCATTCTGGAGGGGTAACCCAAACTAGTGAAAAGGACTGGAAAGCCGCACAAAGCGAAGCTTCAGGCAAATGCGAATTTTGTAACGTTTTCGTCGTTGATGGGCTTAAATACAAAGCCGGAATCCAACCCAGTGATTGAAGCCTGTCCAAATTAAAACCGCTTTTTGTCATCTTATTTTTTCGTCAGGTGGTATGTTTTGCGGTAGAAGTCTTCTATCGTAGAAGAAAAATTTTCACCGGCATCGACGACCTGTGAGCATTCGGGGATGCTTCTCATGAAGCGCTTGCCGTAAGGCTTTGTTATTATCCGCGGATCGAGACATGCTATGCATCCCCTATCAGTTTTGTTGCGGATAAGCCTTCCGAAGCCTTGCTTGAATTTAACAATGGCGCTGGGGACGGCATAGTCGAAGAAAGAATTGCCGCCATTTTTGTCTATAAGCTCTGTCCGCGCCTCTGTTATAGGCTCGTCGGGGACCCTAAAAGGAAGTTTTACGATGATGACGCATCGCAGCGCTTCTCCTACGACATCGACGCCTTCCCAGAAAGAGTCCGTCCCCATCAGAACAGAATAGTTTGTATCTCTGAAGCGTTCTAACAGGGTCTTTCTGTCGTCTTCGCCCTGGCACATGACGGGAAACCCCGCCTTTTCGAGGTCTTCTTTAAGGTGGTTGTGGCATTGTTTCATCATGGCATAAGAGGTGAAGAGCACGAAGGCATTGCCTCTGCTTAAGTGTATTATCTCTTTTGCTTTCTTTGCCGCGGCGGCGATGAAGTTTTTATCGCTGGGGATAGGCATATCTTTTGGTACGGCCATCAGAACCTGCTTTTTGTGGTCGAATGGTGAGCCATATATAGCTTCTGTAACGGGCTTTGTTCCGACCTTCTCTTCTATGATGCCGAGACGTTCGCGAATAAATCCGAAGCTGTTGTTTGCCGCTAGCGTCGCGCTGCACAATACTACGGAGGAAAGTTTTGTGAAGAACGTCTTAGCCAGGATTTCTGAGATATCAAGGTCTGCGTCGACAATGGCGACGTTGCCGCCATAACGTCCTTTTTTGTGTACTTCCATCCACCGTACTGTCGTCTCTTTAAGGCCTTCGAAGAAGAACGTATGCATTACGACGCCGACACTTTCCAAGCGCGCCTTAACGGCTCGTATGTCGAGGCGTACGCTATCGGTATCGGCAGTGAGGCCTTTGTCGTCGAGGCCTATTATGCTAGCGTCTAAAGCTTCGAGGCTCTGTGTAAAAGAGCGTATCTCTTCGAGAAGCTGTTCTACGGCAGGGAGAAGTTCTTCTTTCCAGAAAGCATGGTTTTGATGGCTTTTGCGGAGGCGTAGTCTCTGTCCTTTTTCGACATCTTCGTCTTGGGCTTTGAAGAAGCCGCTGAAATCTTCGACCAGAGCAAAAACCTCGTCGACAGCGGTAAGGAGGCGTCCTTTTTCTGCGGGGAGCTCGTGTTCGAGCTTGTTGGCGACAGCAACGATTTCTATGTTGTCACGTTTTTTGTAGCGCTGTAATATTTTACGTTTTAGCAATGCTATCTTTCCGCCGGTTTTGAAGGTATTGTTTTTTGGGAGAAGCTTACCGACAAGGCGGTGTAAGACCATTTTGTCGGCGTTGGAGGCTAGGTGCTCGGTGGCGACGTCTTCTAGGGTATGTGCTTCGTCGATGATAAGGTGCTGATATCCTGGCAACACGGCAGATTTTGTGAAATCGGGATCGTCACCGCGGGCGGCGAGGTCGGAAAATAGAAGGTGATGATTTACGAGGAGTATCTGCGCATCATGAGCTTCGCGTCGCGCCTTAAAAAACGGGCACTCTTTATAGTGCGGGCATTGTATATTGCTGCACGCGTCATTCTCGGCGCAAACCTTCTCCCACGAGCGTCTCGAAGGCATGAACGGCATATCGGAACGATCGCCGGTAGAGTTTTTTGCTGCCCATGAGGCGATATCGTTGAGTTCTTTGGTGTCGCCATCAATAGAGATGATGGCATCGTCGAGCTTGCGAGGACATAGATAGTTGCTCATACCCTTGACAAGGACAGCTTTAAAGGAGTCGTCACCAAAAAGTTTTTTAACAAGGGGGATATCGTTATTAAGAAGCTGCTCTTGCAATGTTATCGTATGTGTGGCGATGACGGTACGCTTCCTCTTTTTCATTGCCCACAGTACTGCAGGGACAAGGTATGCCAAGCTTTTTCCTGTGCCGGTGCCGGCCTCTGCCAGGGCGATAGCGCTGTCGTTATATGCCTCAGCGACCTGCTGAGCCATCTTTTGTTGCTGCTTGCGCGTCTCGAATTTCGGAAACAAAGAATGAAGAGGACCTTTGGCTTTGAAAAAGCGCCGAACCTCGTCGATGGATAATTTTTTATCGTTTTTCATTTTTTAAATTTTTAAGTTCGTAGTTCAGAGTCCAGAATAGAATTTTTCACTACAGAGGCACGGAGAGCACAGAGAGGAAATAGGACAGGCTGTGGGAGTTTCCCCCAGACCACCTTTTTGCATTGGTCACTGATCACTGATCACTGAAAAAGTGCCTCCTATCGGAGGCGCTTTTTTAGTCTGCTTCAATCATCTCGAGGAAAATTTTAAGCTTCTTCGCGCGCGTAGGGTGTCGCATCTTCCTTAGTGCTTTGGCTTCTATCTGTCTGATACGTTCTCTTGTGACGTTGAATTCCAGGCCTACCTCTTCGAGGGTTTTTGGTTTGCCATCGAGGAGCCCGAATCGTTGTATTAGCACGGTACGTTCACGGTCGGTAAGTGTCTGCAGGACTTCGTCGATCTTATCTTTTAGGATGGTATACCCTGTCGCTTCTGCTGGAGATTCTGCGCCGGTATCTTCTAGGAAGTCGCCGAACTGGCTTTCTCCGCCGTCACCGACTTCTGCCTGTAGTGATATTGGATGCTGTGCTATCTTATATATCTCTCTGACTCTTTCTGCGGTGATTCCTAACTCATCGGCGAGCTCTTCTGGTGTAGGCTCACGTCCTGTCTCCATCATAAGTTTCTTGGCACCGCGCAATACCCTATTTATCGTTTCGATCATATGTACGGGGATGCGTATCGTCCGTGCCTGATCTGCGATAGCACGCGTCACTGCCTGCCGTATCCACCATGTTGCATACGTCGAGAACTTATATCCTCGTCGGTATTCGTATTTCTCTACGGCCTTCATCAGTCCCATATTACCTTCTTGTATGAGGTCGAGGAATGAGAGTCCGCGGTTGGTATATTTCTTTGCTATAGAGATAACGAGGCGTAGGTTCGACTCTACCATCTCACGTTTTGCTTCCTGGCTTTTATCCATCCATCGTTGCAGCATACGGACGTCTTTCTTGAATTCTTCGAGGGTGCGTCCTGATGCAAGCTCGTGTTTTTTAAGTTTACGCTTAGCGGCGTCAAGCTTGGCGGCGACGAATTTATTTTTATCTGCGCGCGGTGTAAGTTCTATGATGTTTTTTTCTAGGGCGCAGAAGCGTTCGTATCCGCGAAGTATCACCTCGCTGAAGTCTTCGATGATATTAGTTCTGCAGTAGAACCTACGGAGATATGCCTGTGTTATTATGCGACACTTTTCTATCTCTTCATTGACTTTTATGAGGTCTTTTTTCTTGATGGCAGCCTCGAAAGACTTCATAAGAAGCTCGTCGAGACGAGCATCTTCTTCGGCGAGGAGTCCGCACAGCGTCGGAAGCTTCGCAAGATATTTATTTTTGTCGGTAACCTCTTTCTCTGAGATGGCTTTATCGAAACGCTCTTTTCCGTTGATAAGATAGTGTGCTATTGATATTGCCTCTCTAGTGCAATATCTGAAACGCATTATTATGCGTTCTATCTGCATCTGTGCTTTCTCGATACGCTTCGATATCTCGACTTCTTCCTCTCTGGTAAGAAGCGGGACGGCGCCCATCTCTTTGAGATACATACGTACGGGATCGTCGGAAGGCCCTTCGACACGTTTCGGCAGCCCCTCAAGCTCTTTGACTTCTTTCTTTCTCTCAAGCTGGCGATCGACTTCCGACTGGTTAAGAATCTGAATGTCCATGCCGCTCAAGAATATCAGCATCTGGTCTATCTGTTCTGCAGAGTCGACGGTCATGGGGAGGATCTCGTTGATCTCCTCATATGTTATGAAGCCTTGTTCTTTAGCGACAGAAACCAGCTCTTCGATCTTTTGCTGCTGCTGATGACTGAATGTGTTGTTTAAATTTTTTTCGCTCATATCCCTCACAGAGATTTTTCTTTTCATTATAAAGGAAAGTTGATTAGATTGTATGAAAATATTATTTCGCAGAAAACCTTTCTTTTTATCAAGAAAGATACCTGTTATTACGATAAATAACAATACTTATATGCATTTCTATGCTCTCGACAGTATCGGACATGTTGTTTCCGCCGACCACGCCATCCGCGGAAAGGACTATAAATGCCTAGAATGTGGCGGGATCTTACGCGTCCGTGGCGGAATACATCGCCGCTACCACTACTATCATCTGTCGTCATCGCCATCATGTCTAAGGTCTTCGGGGAAAAGCGCCGCCCACCGAAACCTTCAACACCGCCTACTTTCGCTTTTCCCAACAGAAGACTGCTCCCTTGAGCGATCTTTCCCCGAGATAGGGCGTATCGCCGATGTCGTCGTCAAAAAGCATCGTCTTGTCTTCGAGGTGCAGTGCTCCCCTATCAGCGTCGAAGAGGTACAGCGCCGCAACAACGACTATTCCTCTATGGGATATACTGTAGTATGGCTTCTCAGCGATGCACTATACAACAGAAGAAGGGTCTCCGCAGCAGAGCTTTTCCTCCAGGACCATCCACATTATTTTTTCTGTGCATCACCACGAAATCATGGAATTATCTACGACAGCCACGCCGTCATTATCGAAAACCTGCGCCATACCATCGTGAAATCTGTCGCCATCGACATAACAAAGCCACTATTTCTCTCACCCGCCACGAAATTACACTGCTGCAACGAAGTCCCTACGGTGATACGTCGCCGCGCAAAGATGTGGCCGGTATGTTTTGGCGACGACCTCGTCGATATTTTCATCAACGGTGAAGAATCCCGTGCTTCCGTCGTCAGCGCTACCATCTGCGCCGCAGAAAAACGACACCTCGCGCGATATAAGCGTACTACCAAAGAAAAAGTCTGGGCATTCATAAATGCCGCTATCTTCTTAACAATAATAAAGCCATATAGAATTTTCTTTAGGATGCTCCTCGAAAAGGCATGCCGGTAGATCAGTGACCAGTGATCAATGCTTTTGCTATACGCTATTATTTTATACTGGATAAAGTATACTGACGATGTAGTCGGAGAAGATTCCTTTGGAAATTTTTCCTAGGGAGCAACGGACGAGGATGTCTTCGCCGGTCTTTGCTTTCATGAGGAGGCGGATATGGTGTCCTTTTTTCTCTTCTTGCTCTGGGGCTTCACCTTTTAGTGACACGATAACTTCTTGCCAGCCGCGGCGTCCTTTCCTCATGATATTGAAGAACTCCTTAGCTGCCTTTTCCGGGCTCCATCCTAGCAGACCACGTATCTGGTTATTGATGAATAGCACTTTATTGTCTTCTGCGGAATATAGGATAACAACGCCGGCGTGTTCGTTTCTGAAGGTATCACAAAGTCTTCGAAGGTCTATGGCGTAGCTTTCTGAAGAAAGCCCAAGAGCCCGGCCTCCCTGCCCAGCGAGGTGTTGCGCTCCTGTAAGGTTTTCTGCGAAAGTTATACACCGCATAAGTAATACAGATGCGTCATATGACGTATGGATCTCGCTGTCCGACGACACGGGGAAAGTCCCTTTAACTTCAGGGACGTTACTCTGCTGATGTTCTTTGCCGTCGAAGACATCAAAGACAGGGTGTTGTGTGGCGTCGGTTGCTATTGCTTGCTGCAAAGGTTTTGCGGAACCGATGTTTAGCAGCGTCTTTATCTCGTATGTCAGGTCGCGGACTTTATTCTCGAGCTTCATAAGGTATTTTTGTTTTTTCTCTAGGACGAGTCTCTGCTCGGCGATGGTTCGCTGATATTCCGAGAGCATGGCATCGCGCTTAATAATCTGCTCGTCGTGGTCGGATTTACAGCTACATAGCTCTTCTTCGCGGCCTTCTAGGCGATGACGTATCTCTTCGCTTTCTTTGGTGATACGTGCCGTAACATCACGTTCCCTTACGACGATCTCTTCCTTCAAGCGTGCTATGATGTTTTTCTTTTCGCTGAGGCTATGTTTGAGATTTTCTATCTCTTCGTCGTTGCCAGCATCGTTATGTTTTCTTTTGTCGTATACGATAACGTCTCCACCATTTTCAACGGTGGCGCTTCTCTCTGCGGCGAAAAAAGGTAGGGCTGGAACGGTTTCTTCGCTATCGGCGAAGGCGCGTGCGACTTTTTCTTTGACGAGGCCTTCAACGCCGCCACGCATGACGCCTTCCCACTTACGCAGAAGAAGTATCGCGGTCAGTGCGCCGGCAATGCCCCATAAAAGGCAGGTAACGATAATCTTCCAGCTGTATGACAGCGGTATCATCGTAGCGACATATCCGCCGAAGACTATGGCCGGCACCAGTGGGCATACCACTAGTGCTGCCTTTATAATAGCACGATATCGTCTCGATCTTATGTTCATCATATTTCCCACTTTTTAGCGATTCCTTTATATGCTGTCGCCAGAAAAAAAATAAAGAACTATATTTCCTATTCAATGCTCAATGATCAATGCTCAATGGTTCTTCTCACATACCATCCGAGTAGGACGAAATATACGAGTAGTGCGATGAGAATTCCTGAATATATGCAAACTTTCAGTGGGAACACCTTGTTTATCGTAGAATTTTCAGGTTTTTTTGCCTCGTACCACACCTTCCACGGCTGAATTGCCATAGCTTCATATTCTTCTTCGGCTTTCCACGGGTTGAGGTATGTTTTTCTCTTAAAGGTTGTCTTTCCGGAATATTCTTCGTCGTCGATAGTATATTCGTACGTCGCCACTACAACAAAAGAATCGGAAGATCGCTGTTCAACGCCCCATACGATGCTCTGTGCTTCGCAGCTTCTATTCGTCTTATTATACCTGTAGACATTATACCCGGAATATCCAGCAAAGGCCATCGCCGCCACGAAGACCGCGGCGAGAAAACAGAACCACAAAAAATTTTTACGCATAATTTCACCATTTACACTTTTATATCCGAATTATTTTGACAAATTACCCCTTTACCCTCTATACTTTCCAGATAATTATCATTGTTATCAATATTGTTATCAACATTACGAGGAATAAATGGCAACAAAAGAAGCACCGAAAAAAGTAAAGCGTCCTACAGCGCAGAAACGTATGCTACAGAATGAGAAGCGTCGCCTTATCAACAAGACCTTCAAGACTCGTGTCCGCTCGGCGATGCGCGAATTCGAAGAAAGCCTTACAAGCAACGACCCTGCTGTCATCGAAGAGAAGCTCAACAACGTTTATAGCTTTATGGATAAAGGCGTTAAGCGCAACATCTTCACTAGCAACAAAGCAAGCCGCACCAAAGCTCGTGCCACGGCAAAAGCTTCAAAAAGCTAGAATAAAAAACTCAAAACTGGTTTTTAAATATATGGCATCGCCTGTTGATTCTTCATTAAAGACTGTTGTATCGATGGATTATATACCTGATACTCCTCCGCGCACTCTCCTAATCCGCCAAGAAGATGATGTTGTTGGGCTGCAAATAGACAATGGTATACAATACCGGAGATTCTATCAAATTAGTAAGTACTCTCCTTGCGTGGGCAGTCTCGTAACAGTAATATTATGTCTTTTTATTTTAAAATACAGCTTGCCGACTAATAC